>JBJKPL010000129.1:0-15159 GCA_046706345.1 Candidatus Sulfidibacterium sp. | reverse complement strand
AGGATCAAAATCACTTTCTTCCTGGAATGACAGGGGTCTGTAAACATCCAGAACCCACTCACTTACGTTGCCGGCCATGTTGTAAAGCCCGTAATCATTGGGCCAGTAAGACATAACGGGGGCCGGAATGGTGGCCTTGTCATTGGCAGCACCAGCCAGACCCATATAATCACCTCTTCCGATCTTGAAATTGGCCATGAACTCGCCGAGGTCTTTTTTCTCGTCATTGCGCAGGCTGTTTCCTTTCCAGGGGTAAACCTTCCGGCTTACCACACGGTTGCTGACGGTGTTCCCCACCAGTCCCAGGGCGGCATATTCCCATTCGGCTTCCGTGGGGAGCCGGTAGCGCGGCAACAGAATGCCGGAACCGAATCCTACCGACTGGCTGGTAGTATCGCCTTTTTTCTTGAACAACCCCCCTTTGGGATTTACCACGGGGCTTTTATATTTTCCTTCCAGATAGGCTTGTGTATGAAAACTGTTGCTGTCCTTCTGATTGGGATTGTAACTCAGATAGCCCGCTTTGATCAGCAGGAGCTCATTCACCCGGTCGGTACGCCAGGAGGCATAAGCGTTGGCCTGAACCCAGCTCACCCCAACCACCGGATAGTCATGGTAGGCCGGATGGCGGAAATAGGTCTCGACCAGGGGTTCGTTGTATGCCAGTTTGTTGCGCCAAACGGCGGTGTCGGGAAGGGCTTTCTTAACTACGCCGGGATAATCTTTTCCGTAAACTTTCTCCAGCCAGTGGATGTATTCGAGATAATCGATATTCCGAACTTCTGTCTGGTCCATGTAAAAACTGTTCACCGTTACCTGTCTGGGCTGGTTGTCCCACTCATAAAAAGGGGTTTCTTCCGTGGCGCCCATGGTAAAGGTTCCGCCTTCAATAAATACCAAACCCGGGCCGGTGATCTGCGGTTTGGCAGGTGCTACCTGAAAATCCCCGAATTTGGGATCGTTGTAGGCCCAGCCTGTGGTTTTGGAAACGTCTTTGCTCGTCTTGTGGCTACAGGAAGTGATGAAAGTCAGCATCCCTCCAAAAACGAGAAGCGTTAAAAAAAACTTTTTGACCTTGAGCATGGATTGTCTGTTTTATTTTTCTTGTGTATAACTGTATTTCGGCCATTTTATTGCCCGAAACATTATGTTTTGTCCATTATAAAAGAACGGGGTCTTGTTTGCAGTTATCTGGCAAATTTAAACCTTTGTCAACACGAATCAACCCCAAACAGGCAAAAATAATGAATCTTTCCGAATGAACCTGCAGCCGTCTCCTCGTGTGAACAGTCGTGCGAAAGACGGTACGTTTATTGAAATCCCTTGTCTTTTCGTGTGTTACATATTTTTTTCAGGGCACACGCTTTTTTACAAATAAATTGTAATTTCGGAACGCGACCGGAAACCGGCCGATGGCCCTGAAAACATAGCAGATCAGAGAATAAACCGACGATCCGCCCGTTTGACAGGTTACCGGATCAATATTGTATCTTTGTTTCAAGAAAAATTCATGCATATCAGGAAGCTTACAAATTTTTTAGGATGGCTTTTCCTTTCGGGGATGATCCTCTCCGGACTTCCCGGTCATGCAGCAAACCTCCGGAATTCAACGTCTGCCGCTAACCAGCAGTTGAATTCAACCGACCATTCCGTCCTGGCTTCCGGTTCCTGGTTTAAGATCCGGATCTCCGAAAGCGGCATTTACAAGATCACCTATGCAGATTTGCAAAAAATGGGCTTCCCGCTGGACGGTAATTCGGCGGACATCGCCCTTTTCGGGAACGGCGGCGGTATCTTGCCCGAAGTCAACAATGCGCCCAGGCCTGCAGGTCTTACCGAAAATCCCATTTTCGTTGCCGATGGGGGAGATGGAAAAATGGATCCCGGTGATTACATTCTTTTCTACGGCCAGGGTCCGGTGGTATGGAATTATAATTCCAGTTCCGGCCATTTTTCCCATCAGGATAATTACTATGACGATTATGCCTATTACTTTCTGACCCTCTTACCCGGTCAGGGAAAGCGCATTCAGACCGAAACGGCGCCCACAGGAACCCCCGACTTGCCGGTGAATTCGTTTACCGGTTTTGCCTATCATGAACTGGATCAGGAAAACCTGGGTGGAACGGGCCGGATCTGGTATGGCGAGGTGTATGATTTTACCACCAGTTATCAGTTCCAGTTTGATTTCCCCAACCTCATTGATACTTCTGAAGTCTATGTTCATTGCGCCTTTGCTTCCAATGCGGCTTCCACCAACAGTTTCTCTGTTTATGCCGACGGCAATCTTGAAAAGCAGGTGAACATGCCGCTGACCTCACCCGGCGGTTACGATGTGGGAAAGGCCGGGGAAGCGGCTTTTGAATTCCTGCCCTCATCGTCTCCGGTGACCATTAAAACAACCTTCAACCGCAGCGATGCCAGCGCCATTGGTTATCTGGATTATATTGACGTAAACGCCAAAAGAAAACTGATTTTTACAGGAGACCAGATGCCGTTTGCCTGCGTCGAAAAAACCGGCACGATCGCCTGGTATCATCTCACCTCCCACGATTCAATCACCGTGTGGGATGTTACCGACCCGCGTGACGCGCAGCAGGTTGTATTGTCGCATGCCGACAGTGTGTATCGGTTCGAAACGGCGGTGGCTCCCCTGAAGTCCTTCATCGCCTTTAACAACAAAGGTTATTTGAGTCCGACTTTCGTCGGGACCGTGGAAAATCAGGATCTGCATGCCGTCCGGAATATCGATTATCTGATCATCAGTGCCCCGGAGTTTTTGTCGCAGGCCAACCGGCTGGCAACCTATCACGAGCAAAAGGACCAGATGTCGGTTTATGTAACCACTCCCCAGCAGATCTACAACGAGTTCTCTTCGGGAGCTCAGGATATCACAGCCATCCGTGATTTTGTAAAACATGTTTATGATCAGAGCGATACGGGGCAGAAACTGAAATACTTGCTCTTGTTCGGGGATGCCTCCTATGATTATAAAGACCGGGTGACGAACAACACCAATTTTGTCCCTTGCTGGGAATCGCTGACTTCCCTGAACACCATCAATTCCATTGCTTCGGATGATTACTACGGTTACCTGGAGGATGGCGAGGGAACCGGAGTCAACGACCGGGTGGACATCGGCATCGGCCGTTTCCCGGTGGACAACCTTTCGGAAGCCACCCAGATGGTGGACAAGGTGATCGCTTATGATACGCCTACGGCGAAAAATTTGGGCTCCTGGCGCAACCGAATCACCTTTTCTGCGGATGACGGGGACTATAATACCCATCTCAATGATGCGGAAACCCTGTCGAAAATGGTCCAAAAGCAGGATCCTGTTTACAATCAGAACAAGTTGTATCTTGATGCCTTTCCGCAAATTTCCACGCCGGGCGGGCAGCTGGCACCGGCCATGAATGCGGCTATCGATGAGGATATTAACAAAGGGACCCTGATCTTCAATTACTCCGGTCATGGCGGTGAAGAGGGCCTGGGGCAGGAGCGTTTCCTGACATTTACGGATATCAACTCCTGGACGAATTACAACAAGTTAACGGTTTTTATCACGGCAACCTGCGAATTTACCCGTTTCGACAATCCCAAACTCGTGTCCGCAGGAGAACGAACCTTTCTGAGCGATCAGGGTGGGGCCATTGCTCTGTTTACGACGACCCGGGCTACCTATGCCAGCTCCAACCTGGCGCTGAACTCCGCCATCTACGATCACAATTTGTTCCAGAAGATCGACGGCCGTTATCCACGGTTTGGCGATGTGATCCGCCGCTCTAAAGTACTGGGCGGCGACAACGATAAGAAATTTGTGCTGATCGGCGATCCGGCGCTGCGTCTCGCATGTCCGGAATATCTGGCGCAGACCACCCGCATCGATTCCAAAGCCGTGGTCGAAAACCAGCCGGATACCTTGCAGGCACTGGCAACGGTGCGCATCCAGGGCCAGGTGGAAGATAGCCTGGGACATGTCCTGACCCAATACAACGGTACACTGTTTCCCACGGTTTACGATAAAGCTTCCCAGGTTACTACCCTCGGTACCGATGCCGATAGCCCGGTTACAACGTTCTCACTATGGAAGAACGTACTTTTCAACGGACAGACCGGCATCACCCACGGGAAATTTGATTTTTCTTTCGTCGTTCCTAAAGATATCGCTTACAACTATGGTACCGGCAGGATCAGCTATTATTTTACCAACGATACCACCGACGGGAATGGCTATTCTCAAAATATTGTGGTCGGAGGCTATGATGAAAATGCGGTGCTGGATACCACCGGCCCGGACATCCGGCTTTTCCTGAATGACTCCGCTTTTTCCGCCGGAAATATTACCGATGCCAGCCCCGTGCTGTATGCACTGATCAGCGATCCCAGCGGCATCAACACGACGGGTACCGGGATCGGTCACGACATTGTTGCGACCCTCGACAACAAAGCCGCCGAAAGCTATGATCTGAACAATTATTATGTGGCCGACAAAGGCGATTTCACCCGGGGAAGCTTACGGTTTCCTTTGCAGGGATTGACGGCCGGAAAGCATACGCTGAGTTTGAAAGTGTGGGATATCTACAACAATTCTTCCACGGCAACCATCGATTTTACCGTCGTACCCTCTTCCCGGCTGGTAGTCAAGGATCTGAAAAATTATCCCAATCCGTTTTCTACCGGAACAAATTTCCTCTTTGATCATAATCAGGCCGGGAAAATATTAAGCCTGGAAATAGATATCTATCAGCTTGACGGTCAGAAAGTAAAAACCATCCGGAGGCAAATCACGCCATCGGGATTTTCTTCGGGACCCCTTTACTGGAATGGCGACACGGACCGTGGAGGAAAGATCGGACGCGGGATTTATATCTATACGCTTACCGTCACCACACCCGACGGTCAAAGCAAAACCCTGCGGTCAAAAATGGTTTTTATCCGGTAAACTTTGATTTATGAAAACAACCTATATTTGTTCATACTATTACTCACATTATTTCGTTACGTTTGCATACGATATTTAATGAAACATTTATGAAATCGAAATTCCTCCTCCTCGTTGCCCTTGCGTTTGTTAGCTTTGATTTGTCGGGACAGACCTATAATGATACGCGAGTGATTTCAACTGCAGTTCCTTTTTTGATGGTAAGCCCTGATGCCCGTGCCGGCGCCCTGGGTGATGGTGGCGTTGCAACCTCGCCGGATGTGAATTCTATGCATTGGAATGCAGCAAAATACGCCTTCATTAGTGACCAGAACGGATTTTCGATTTCTTATACTCCGTGGTTGAAATACCTGGTTAACGATATTAATCTGGCTTATCTTTCTTATTTTCATAAGCTAAACAACAATTCCACCATTGCTTTTTCGTTGCGTAATTTTTCATTGGGAAATGTCCAGTTTACCGACATATCGGGAAATGTGGTTGGGAACTACAAACCGAATGAATTTGCTGTGGATGGAGCCTATTCGCGTAAATTATCCGATCACCTGGCCATGGCGGTTGCCGGGCGATTCATTTATTCCAATCTGACCGCAGGTTTTGCTCAGTCAGGTGTTTCTTATAAACCTGGGATCTCTGCTGCGGTCGATGTGGGACTTTACTGGCAGAAAGACGTCAACTGGTTCCCATCCATGGATGCCCAGTTCGCCTGGGGGGTGCTGATCTCCAACATCGGGAGCAAGATTTCCTATGACCCGACCAATACACAAAAAGATATTCTTCCCACCAACCTGCGCTTCGGTCCCCGGCTGACTTTAAATCTGGACGATTACAATAGCCTATCATTCAGTCTGGATATTAATAAGTTGCTGGTGCCTACGCCCCCCATCTATGCGAAAGACAGTACCGGGGCTTTTGTGCAGAATCCGGATGGTACTTACGTGATAGCCAAAGGTTATAATCCTAATATTTCTGTTGTGAAAGGCATTATCCAATCGTTCTATGATGCCCCCAATGGTTTCGGCGAAGAAATGCAGGAACTCAGCTTTGCGTTCGGTGTGGAATACTGGTACAACCATATTTTTGCCGTCCGGGGCGGATATTTCTATGAAAATCCGAACAAGGGAAATTTACAATATGCCACCATAGGCCTCGGTCTCAGATACAATGTTCTTGGAATTGATTTTTCCTATTTGATTCCTACCGGAGCTGCGTTGCAAAACCCGCTGAAAAACACCCTCCGTTTTACCCTCGTTTTCAATTTCGGAAATAAAAATACCAATCAGGGATTTTAACCATGGCTGATTTCAGGGTCGGTTTTGGTTTTGATGCCCATCGCCTGACTGGCGGACGAAAGCTGGTTCTCGGTGGCGTGCCGATCCCCTACGAAAAGGGCCTGGAAGGTCATTCCGATGCTGATGTCTTGCTTCATGCGCTTTGCGACGCCTTGCTGGGAGCCGCGGCCCTCGGCGATCTCGGCGTTCATTTTCCCGACCATGATGAGAATTTCAGGGATCGGGAAAGCATGTTTTTTCTCCAACAGGTGAGGGAGATGCTTTGGGAAAAGGGATACGATGTGGGTAATGTGGACGCGACACTCGTGCTCCAAAAGCCCAAAATTCAGCCGCACATTCCTGGCATGCGACAAAAGATCGCCCGGGTCCTGAAAATCGATGTTTCCCGGGTTTCAGTAAAGGCCACCACCACCGAAGGCATGGGATTTACCGGCCGTGAAGAAGGGATTGCCGCCTATGCCACCGTCCTCATCCGGGAAATTCAGAAATAGTTTGTTTTTTTCCTTCTTTTATCGAATTTATTCAGGAAATTGTTCTCTATAATTCCTTCTTCCTGTTTGAAAAAAGTGTCATTTACGCCAGTATTTAAGAAAATCATTTCGCTGGTAGGCTTTTTCAGGAACCCAAATTCCGGCCGGGGACATTTTATCATTAGTTTTGCCATCAAAACCCGGGCTGAAATGGATTTTTAACCCGCAGGAATCAAAAAGAACTTATTATGAAAGCATTTAAAGCCTATGACATCCGGGGCGTGTATGGTCAGGATCTGAACCCGGATATCGTTTACCGAATCGGTTATTTTTTAACGCAGGTGATCCCTGCACGGGAGATCCTGATCGGTCGTGACATCCGTTTGTCGTCCGATGAGATCTTCGACGCCCTTTCACGCGGCATTACCGATGCGGGTGTGGATGTGGCCGATGCGGGGCTGACCACCACGCCCATGGTTTACTGGGGCACGGGTAAACACGATTTCGACGCCTCGGTGATGATCACCGCATCACACAATCCCAAGAACCATAACGGCTTGAAAATATCAGCAAAAAAGGTGCTGCCGGTCGGGTATGATAACGGCCTGAACGAACTGGAAAAACGGGTGGAATCCAAAACACCTGTGGTGGTGAAAGAGAAGGGAAAGATCCGGACGATCGATCTGAAACCCGATTATCTCCGGTTTTTGGATACTTATAAAGAGGATTATACCGATTTGAATCTGACCCTTGATTTTTCCAATGGCATGGCTACTCTTTTTAAAGACGACCTTTTCGGGTCGTCTTATCACAGGATCAACGCAAATGCCGACGGTACGTTCCCGGGCCACGAACCCAACCCGCTGGAACCTGAAAATCAGGAACAGATCAAAAAAGCCGTATTGGAACACCACAGCGATCTTGGTGTGATCTTCGACGGGGATGCCGACCGGGTGATGTTCATCGACGAAAAGGGACAATTCATCTCACCCGATCTGATCATCGCGCTGCTGGCCCATTATTTTCTGAAGAGTCCGGGAAAAAGAGAAACCGTGGTGCACGATATCCGCACTTCCAAAGCGGTAGGGGAGTACCTGCGGAAATTCAATGCCGATGTGGAGATCTGGCGGGTAGGGCGCGCTTATGGCGCCACCAAACTGCGCGAGGTCGACGGTATTTTCGGAGGCGAACTGGCAGGCCATTATTACTTCCGGGATTTTTATTATTCCGACAGCGGGCTGATGGCTTCGCTGATTGTGCTGGACATTGTAAAGGAATTCAAAAAACAGGGCAAAAGCGTTTCTGCGCTGATTGCCGGGATCTCTCAATATGCCAATACCGGCGAAGTGATCTTCCAGATCAGCCGGAAAAAGGAAGCCATGGAGGCCGTGGTGGCCTATTTCAAAAATCTGGAAACCCCAACAGCTTATTACGATTTTGACGGTTTTCGCCTGGAATACCCCGACTGGTGGTTCAACATCAGGCCTTCGAACACCGAACCCTACCTGAGATTTCTGGCAGAAGCCAAATCAGAAAAATTATTGGACGAGAAAACCAATTTAATCTATAACTTGCTGCAGCCTTTTTTAAGCTAAGCGTATGAAAAAATTGCTCGCTATTCTGCTGGTCTTCGTGGTTGTGGGTGCCCGCGCCCAGGACAGCCTGGCGGTGCCGCATGTCAACAAAAAAAGGTTGACCGCACTGGTACTGACCGGAGCCGGGCTTTATGTCTCTTCCATGTCGCTGTTGTATGTGGCCTGGTATAAGGGTTATCCCCAGACAAGATTTCATTTCCAGGATGATGCGGGAGAGTGGCTGCTGCAGGATAAATTTGGCCATATGACCACGGCGTATCAGTTGGGCAATTACGGATACTGGGCGTTAAAATGGGCCGGATTGAGTGAGAAAAAGGCCATTTGGTATGGCGGAACTTCCGGATTGCTGTACATGACCACCATCGAGTTCTTCGACGGCCTGTCGGCACAATGGGGTGCGTCGGTCACCGATCTGGCGGCCAACACAGTAGGTTCAGCGCTTTTCATCGGTCAGCAGCTGCTTTGGCATGATCAACGCATCCGGGCCAAATTCTCTTATCATCCCACATCTTTTGCCCAATACAACCCTCCGCTGCTGGGGGATGACAACCTGCAGCGCATCCTGAAAGATTACAACGGGCACACCGGCTGGTTTTCCATTAATATCCACTCATTTTTGCGCAATAAAGATTCCCGGTTTCCCCGCTGGCTGGATGTATCGTTGGGTTATGGTGCCAAGGGCATGACCGGTGCTTACAACAATCCGTATACGTACAATGGAAAACCCATCCCGAGTTTTGAACGGGTTTCCCGATATTTCCTTTCTGCCGATGTGGACTGGACGCGGATCCGCACCCACTCCAAAGCCTTGCGGCTGCTGTTTCGGGTGATCAGCTTTATCAAAGTGCCCGCCCCGGCGCTGGAATTTAACAAGGAAAATAAATTTGTGTTTCACCCGCTGTATTTTTAGGGAATTACTATGACTTTGTTTTGGGACTGGAACGGAACACTGCTCGATGATGTGGATATTTGTATCCGGTGCATCAACCATTTGCTGGAAACCCGCAAAATGCCGCTGCTTTCCCGGGAGAAATATTTGCAGATCTTCGACTTTCCGGTGAAAAAGTATTACGAAAAAGCAGGCTTTCGATTCAAGGATGAATCTTTCGACGAGGTGGCGGTTGAGTTCATGGACTGGTATCATGAGTATCTTCCCGAAGCCGATCTGTATCCCGAAACGGTCCGTATTCTGACACAATTCAAAAACAAAGGCTATCGCCAGGTGATCCTTTCAGCCATGGAACAGGACAGTCTGGTGAAGACACTGGATGACAAGGGTATTCTTCCGTTTTTTGATGAAGTGGCCGGTGTCCGCGATATCTACGCCAACGGCAAATTGGACGCTGCACGGCGGTTGAAACAAAATATGAATCTGAACGGAGCCGACGGTGTGCTCATCGGAGATACGCTTCACGACCTGGAAGTAGCGCAGGACCTGGGTCTCCGCCATGTCCTGGTGGCCGACGGCCATCAGGCACCCCAGCGGCTGCTGGCCAAAACAAAAAATGTGGTGGGGAACCTTTCGGGGCTTTGCCGATCCTTTTAGCTATCGCTATTGGATCTGTTTTTTCAGGACACCGAGTTTGAAAAGCTGTTTGTACAAAACCTTTCCCGTGGAGTCGTAAGTGATCCAGGTGCCGTTTTGCATGCCTTTCAGATAACTGCCTTCGATCTGCAGATGACCGTTCACGCCGTAGACTTTGTAAGGGCCTTCCAGCGTGTCGTCTTTATAATATCCCTGAATGTAAAGGCTGTCATCGGGGAAGTACTTCAAATATTCCCCGTCTTTTTTCCCGTTTTTATAAGTAATTATCTCCGCCGGTTTTCCGGAAGACGGATAATATACAATGGCTTTGCCGTCTTTCTTGTCGTCACGGTAGTTTTCTTTGGCAACGAGTTTGCCGTCGACATCACTATAGAAATTCCAGGTGCTGTCTTTTTTCCGGTTGACAAACCTGCCTTCGGCCATGGGTTTTCCGTTCAGATGGAACGTCCGTGTGTGGGCCACGGCCCCGTCATCGGAGTAAACAGAGATTGCACTCACCTTCCCCGTAGGATAATAATAGGTGAACTCTCCGTAAGGATGGTTGTCCTTAAACTGTCCCTTGTAGCGCAGCGCGCCGTTGCTATAGGTTTTTTGCCAGGGACCCTGCTTGCGGCCCTGCGCATCCGTCTGGTTGACCTGTTGTGCAAAGCAAATAGAGATCGGCAACATCAGCATCAGTGTGAACACGATTGCTTTTTTCATGGGATCGTCCTTCCTAAGGTGAATTGTTATAATTTTATACCTCCAAAAATAGTAACATTTGAACGAATATTCTTCGAAATTATTGGAAGGGGCGGTGGAAGAATTGTCGCGGTTGCCCGGGATCGGAAAACGAACCGCCCTGCGGCTGGCGCTGCATCTGCTGCGCGAAGACGCCGTGACGACTCACAAACTGGCGGATGCACTGAACAAGATGCGTGACGAAATACGTTTTTGTAAACGCTGCAATAATATCTCCGACGGGGAACTTTGCGATATCTGCAGCAACACGCGGCGTGATGAAAATACCTTGTGCATTGTCGCCGACACCCGCGATGTGCTGGCTGTGGAAAATACCTCGCAGTTCAATGGCCTCTACCATGTGCTGGGCGGCATTATCAACCCCATGGAAGGCATCGGTCCCAACGACCTGAATATTTCCCACCTGCTGGAACGGCTGAAATCCGAAACCATCAACGAGATCATCCTGGCACTTCCGCCCACGGTGGAAGGCGATACCACAGGCTATTACCTCTTTAAATTGCTGACGCCTTTCGAACTCAACATCACGGCCATTGCCCGCGGCGTGGCGGTGGGCAACGACCTGGAATATACCGATGAAGTGACGCTGGGGCGGTCTATCCTGAACCGGCTCCCCTTTGAGCAATCCAACAAAAGATAAGACGGGTTGGCCTGTTGTTTTCATTTTAATCTGACTGAATCTCAGGAGGGCGGTTTCATCAAAACGCCTGTCCCACAAAATTATCGTTGAATGCGGATACCCGAATTCGGTCTTTCAAAAGGCGTTAAAGATTGTTAAAGTCTGCGCTGCCACTGGTTTTTATCCCTAATTTGGTCGATTCGAACGAAAATCCGCTCATCGGAAATTAAATAAATTCTTCAAACCCTTTTCTCCATGTGAGAGTAAATGTATCTTCATTATGAAAAAATTTCTTTTAGTTTTAGTTTCTGTTCTTTTGGCTTTACCCCTGACGGGATGGGCCAAAGAAAATCCTGCCAACAGCGAGACGGTTCTTCGTCATACGCTGAAAAACGGAATGCGGGTGGTGATCATCCGGAATCCGCTGGCACCGGTGGTAACCACCGAAATGAATTACCTGGTAGGCTCTAACGAAGCTCCCAAGGGCTTTCCCGGTATGGCCCATGCCCAGGAACATATGATGTTCCGCGGCAGTCCGGGGCTTTCTGCCGATCAGCTGGCGGACATCACTGCCGCCATGGGCGGCGATTTTGATGCCGACACACGACAGATGGTTACCCAGTATTATTTTACCGTTCCGGCCGAGGACCTGGACGTTGCCCTGCACATCGAAGCCATTCGCATGAAAGGTGTCCTCGATACCCAGGACCTATGGAGCCACGAACGCGGCGCCATCGAACAAGAGGTGGCCAGCGACCTGTCGAATCCCCAATATGTTTTCTATAAGAAACTCCTGGCACAGATGTTCAAAGGAACGCCTTATGCCCATGATGCGCTGGGTACCCGGCCCTCATTCGACAAGACCACGGGCGCCATGCTTCAGAAATTCCATCAGGACTGGTATGCTCCGAACAATGCCATTCTGGTGATCGTGGGGAAAGTCGACCCTCAGAAAACCCTGGCGGAGGTTGAAAAACTCTATGGAGACATCCCGTCCAAAAAGCTGCCGGCCCGACCTGCTTTCAACCTGCAGCCTGTCAAACAGGATACCCTCAACCTGACCACAGACCTGCCTTACGGCCTGGCCCTTATCTCATACCGGATGCCGGGCACCGACAGTCCCGATTATGCCGCAGCCGAGGTGTTGTCGGATGTGCTCTCCAACCACCGCGGGAAATTGTATTCCCTGGTCCCGCAAGGAAAGGCATTGTATACTGCCTTTGAAATGAACGGACTTCGCAAAGCGGGCCTGGGCTTCAGTGTGGCGGTATTTCCCAAGGGGGCCGATGCCAAAAAATTGCTTTCCGAAGTATCTTCGGTGCTGGCCTCCGAACTGAAAGACGGCGTGAATCCCGACCTGGTGGCGGCTGCCAAACGGGATGAGATCTCTTCTTTTGAATTCCAGAAAAACTCCGTCTCCGGGCTGGCATCCGTATGGTCCGAAGCCCTGGCGGTAGAAGGCCGGCAGTCGCCGTCCGAAGACCTGGATGCCATCAAAAAAGTGACGGCGGAAGAGGTGATCCGGGAGGCCCGTAAATATCTGAATAACCACCATGCGATTTTTGTGATCCTGACACCCCAGACTTCCGGGAAACCGAAATCCCGGAAAGGATTTGGTGGAAAAGAATCCTTCGCACCGAAAAACCCCAAAGCCGTGAAGTTGCCGGATTGGGCAGAAAATGCCATGGGCCGGCTGGTGGTTCCCAAATCCATCGTAAATCCGGTGGTCTCTACCTTACCCAACGGTATCAAACTGATCGTTCAGCCCGAACACATCAGCAACACGGTGAGTGTTTACGGCCGGATCAAGAATGAAGCCGACCTGGAAACTCCCAAAGGGCAGGAAGGCGTCAACGGAATCCTGGATCAGTTGTTTGAATACGGAACCAAAACGTTAAACCGGATCCAGTTCCAGAAAGCCCTCGACGACATCGGGGCCAACGAATCCGCCGGTACCGGCTTCTCGCTGAATGTGCTGGCCAACCATTTCGACCGGGGTGTCCAACTCCTGGCCGACAATGAGTTGCATCCGGCACTGCCTGCCCGTGCCTTTATGATCGTGCAGCATCAGACGGCCGCTTCGGTCGCCGGACAGCTCCAGAGTCCCGATTACCTCTTCGGCCGGGCTGTGGATAAATCCCTGCTGCCTCCCGGCGATCCTTCGCTGCGCCATGCCACGCCGAAGTCGGTAATGTCGCTCAACCTGCAGGATGTAAACAACTATTATCAGAAGGTCTTCCGTCCCGACATGACCACCATCGTGGTGATCGGCAATATTACGCCTGAGAATGCCAAATCGGTGATCGAGAAATATTTTGGCAACTGGAAAGCCATGGGACCCAAACCAAAGGTCGACCTCGCACCGGTGCCGATGAACAAAGCCACCACGGTGAATGTTCCCGACGCCAGCCGGGTTCAGGACCGGGTTGTTCTGGCTGAAAACCTCGGCCTGAACCGCTCAAACCCCGATCGCTATGCGCTGTCGGTGGGAAATCACGTTCTCGGCGGCGCCTTTTATGCTACCCGGCTGTATCGCGACCTGCGTGAAAATGCCGGCCTGGTTTACTTTGTCTCCTCATCCTTTAACATCGGCAAACACCGGTCGAATTACATGGTGAACTTTGCCTGCGATCCGCCGAATGTTTCCAAAGCCAAGTCCATGGTGGTGAAGGACCTGAAACAGATGCAGGATGAAGAAGTGACGCCGAAGGAGCTTCGTCAGGCCAAATCGCTGCTGCTGCGCGAGATCACGCTTTCGGAATCGAGTGTCAACGCCATTGCCCGCGGCCTGTTGAGTCGCTCGCTGGAAGGGTTGCCGCTGGATGAACCTACCATTGCCGCCAAACACTATGTTTCGATGTCGGCCAAAGAGGTGAAGGATGCCTTTGCCAAATGGCTCAACACCGCTAACCTGATCGAGGTTTCCCAGGGACCGAGTCCGAAATAATCCATGAAATTTTGATGAAAGAAAGCCGCCTCAGTTTTTGGGGCGGCTTTTTTGCGGGCATCAGTCTGCCTGTTGTCACTGCGGATAAAAAACGCTCGTCATTGCGATGATTTCGCCGAAGTCGAAGAAGAAGCAATCTCAGTAATCGTCCACGTTTCAAACGAGGCTGATCAAAACGACTGCTAACAGGCCATGCAAGTGTTTTTCTCAGAACGACAAGCGCCTTTGCACCGCCTAACACTGGCGCGCGCTTGCAGCGCGTGCCTAAAACAATCATCCAATCAATTCAACGTCAATCAACCCATGTCCGCCGCAATAATCTATTGCTGAGCTATTGCAATAGTCCTCTGCCTGATAAACGATTCCTTGTTTAACCGGGTTTTCGTGCAGGTAATTTAAGCGTTGGTCTAACATCTTGTTCGTATCTAATTCAATGGGATGGTTCCCATCCTGCCAGACTTTATAATGACTAATTCGTTTCAATTTTGACCCGGCCTCTTCAAACGATCTGAGCATCCATTCCTTTCTGCTTTCATCAGAATTTTTTATTTCTTCAATAATTGCTTTGGAAGTGAATGTTTTAAAATCATTCAGGATGGCAGCTAATTTTTCTTTACCATCAGAACTGACAATTAAATGTAAATGACTTGACATAATGCACCATGCATGTATTATTAATCCCTTTTCTTTCTGACAATATTTCAGAGAATCAATAATGATATCACAATATCGTGATTTTGTAAATAAGTCAATCCAACCTACTGTTGTAGCAGTGATAAAGTATATTCCGGACGGGTTATGAAATTTGTATTTTTCTGACATTGAAATGAGGATTTCATGGTTTTGATGGCACGCGCTACAAGCGCGCGCCAGTCTTTTTTTTAATGGCACGCGCTGCAAGCGCGGGCCAGTCTTTTTTTTAATGGCACGCGCTGCAAGCCCGCGCCAGTGTTTTTTTTGATGGCACGCGCTTCAAGCGCGCACCAGTCTTTGTTTTTCGGGCA
>JBJKPL010000128.1:0-3241 GCA_046706345.1 Candidatus Sulfidibacterium sp. | reverse complement strand
GATCCACGTTTCAAGGGGAAACCTGTTTGGTTATACCGCTTCGGTTGCAGCTTATGAGCACGGGGCTTCGTGGGTGGATCAGCTCATGATTTATGTCAAAGGCAATTACGATTTCGTAGCCTCATTTCTGCAGGCAGCGCTACCCCACATCGGCCTCGCGACCCTGGAAGCCACTTATCTGGCCTGGCTTGATTTCCGCAACACGGGGTTGTCGGATAAAGAAATCAGGAGAAAGCTTATCTTTGAAGCGGAACTGGGGCTGAGTCCGGGAAGCATATTTGGGAAAGGCGGCGAAGGTTTTCAGCGAATGAACCTGGCGGCACCCCGGAAAACGGTTGAAACAGCCTGTGAACATATGAAAAAAGCATTTGGTTAATCCTAAAGATCCTTGCCATGGGAAAAAGATATAGTTTCCTTAAACTGGTCCTCTCTGCCACGGTGGTCATTGTCGGCATTTTTCTGGTTTTCCCCTTGTTCATGTCGGACCAAGTAGATATCGAAGCCTCGCTGGGTATTCAGGCACCTGCCAATGTCATCTTCGGAGAGATCAACAATTTGCACCATCAAAAACGCTGGGATCCCTTTCCCAACGATTCGATCGATAAGGATTCAATTCCCGCACCGGGTGAAGGCGTGGGGGCCCAACGGATCTGGGTCAGAGGTGATACCATCCTGCGTCGTCTGGTGATCCGCAAAAGCGAACCCAACCGGCGGGTGGAAGCGGAACTGTTGTTTGGCGACAAAGTGGGTGCCCGGGAGCAATGGACCCTTTCGGGAGATTCCGTCCAGACCAATGTGGATTGGGAGTTTCATATTCAGGACCTGAACTATCCCTTCGGCCGGTGGTTGGGACTGATCATGCAACACTCCATGCAACCGGCTCTTGCCGAGGGACTGAAACAACTGAAAGCGATCTCCGAATCCGGAAAGTCGCGCCACTAAAGTTCATAGGTCTTTCCCTGCTCGCTGAGAAAGGTATGCGGAAAGATCTCGCAGGCTTCTTCCTGCAAATGGGATAAATTTTTGGAAAACCGGGCTGAGAAATGCCCCAACAACAACCTTTTGGCACCTGCCATCCGGGCGATGTTGGCGGCCTGTGAAGCCGTGGTATGCATTTTGTCCCTGGCTTTTTCTTCGGTAGCTTTTCCGAAGGTTGCCTCATGATACAACAAGTCTACTTCTTTCACATGGGAAACAATACTTTCATCATAGATCGTATCTGAACAGTAAGCAAACGACCGGGGCGGATGTCCTTTGGTGGTGATGTCCAAATTTTTAAATACTTTCCCTTCGGGAGAAATGAAATCAGCACCTCGTTTGATCTTCCGCATTTCATCAATAGAAGGATTAAATTCCGTTACAAAATCCTTTTTCAGCCTCCGGTCGGTATCGGGTTTTTCCTGAAAACGAAATCCCCAGGTTGGGACACTGTGTTTCAACGGGAAGCAATAAATCTGAAGGTAGGGATCATCATAAAGCAGCTGTTCCCCTTTCAGATGATGAAAGGTCAGTTCAAAGTGAAGATGGGTGTCCGACACCAGAAACTGTTGCAGGATCACCGCTTCCAGCGGCTCGGGCCCGTAAACATGCAACGGCGCTGTGCGGCCGAACAGATGAAAAGTAGAGATCAGGCCCGCCAACCCCAGATAATGATCGCCGTGCATGTGACTGATAAAGACATGTGAGAGATTCCGGTAAGAGAAGCCGTATTTAATAAACTGCATCTGTGTTCCCTCACCGCAATCCACCAGGAATCTGAGACTTTTATATTTGACAAGTTGGCTACTGGGATTTTGAAAAGCAGTGGGCACTGCCGAACCGTTTCCCAGGATACTCACCGTGAAATCCTTCATAATATGACTTTGCCCAAAGATAAAAAAAATCCCCTCCGTAAAACGGAAGGGATTGGATATCGCGATCGGGCCGGGCCCGGTCAAAAGTAAATCATTACGATTTTTTCTCTGCCTTTTCTTTTTTCTCAAGGTCAGATTTCAGATTAGCCAGGACATCGAGGTCACCGAGGGTGGTTTTTTCCAGATTGTCGTTGACACTGGCAACAGAACGCTTGCTGGATTTCTTTTCTTTCTTCGGTTTGGAAGATTTGTCTACCTCGGGTTCTGAGAAAGTCTCGGTATGAGACAGGACAATTTTCTTGTTGTCTTTCGAGAACTCGATCACCTTGAAATCAAGTTTTTCTTCAGAAGCAATGGCTGAGCCGTCTTCTTTTTTCATATGACGATTCGGGACGAAACCTTCAACGCCATAAGGAAGTGCCACAATGGCTCCTTTGTCCATCACGTTGACCACCGTACCTTCATGAACGGAATCCACGGTAAATACGGTTTCAAAAACATCCCAGGGATTTTCTTCGAGCTGTTTGTGACCCAGGCTCAGACGACGGTTTTCTTCGTCAACATCCAACACGACCACATCGATCTTTTCGTCGATCTTGGTGAATTCTGCGGGGTGTTTGATTTTTTTGGACCAGGAAAGATCGCTGATGTGGATCAGGCCGTCAACGCCTTCTTCGATCTCAACAAAGATACCGAAGTTGGTGAAGTTGCGAACCACAGCCGAATGTTTGGAACCCACCGGATAGCGGTCGCGGATGTCTTTCCACGGATCCGGGATGAGCTGTTTCATACCCAGAGACATTTTTCTTTCCTCGCGGTCCAGGGTCAGGATCACGGCTTCCACTTCGTCGCCGACTTTCAGGAAATCCTGAGCGGTCCTGAGGTGTTGTGACCAGGACATTTCCGAAACGTGGATCAGACCTTCCACACCTGGAGAAATTTCGATGAAAGCACCGTAATCGGCCAGAACAACCACTTTTCCTTTGACTTTGTCGCCGACTTTGAGTTCGGAATCCAGTGAATCCCACGGATGGGGTGTCAGCTGTTTCAGACCCAGGGCAATGCGTTTCTTGTTTTCGTCGAAGTCGAGGATCACCACCTTCAGTTTCTGGTCGAGTTCCACCACTTCTTCGGGATGGTTGATGCGTCCCCAGGAAAGGTCAGTAATATGGATCAATCCGTCTACACCGCCCAGGTCAATAAATACACCATAAGAGGTAATGTTTTTGACGGTTCCTTCCAGTACCTGTCCTTTTTCCAGTTTGGCAATGATCTCCACTTTCTGGGCTTCCAGTTCGTCTTCGATCAATGGTTTGTGGGAAACGACAACATTTTTATATTCGTGATTGATTTTCACCACTTTGAATTCCATGGTCTTGTCGACAAAG
>JBJKPL010000127.1:0-2830 GCA_046706345.1 Candidatus Sulfidibacterium sp. | reverse complement strand
GTCATGGATTGAAGTACGAATTCTATGGAATTCGCCAATAAACATGGATTTAAATTTTTCAACGGTGGCATAGCAGATATCCCTGTTTTTGTTTTTCTGAGGGTTCCCCTTCATGCCATTCTGCTCCCGGTTCCGTTTTCTTTACACTTCTGCAAAAGTTTTTTTAAATTGCCGGGGAAGGGTTTCCCATTCAATATCAGATAATTCGTAATGCAAGACTAAGGTTTAAAGAACTTGTTAGTTTTTTCACATAACAAAGTTAAGAAATGTAAATTTAAAATTTGGGAAAACGGCAAATTAATGAATTACAGGAAAAAAACATAGGGGAATTTGACTGAAGATATTTGATTTTTTGTATCTTTATGGAAGCAAATGAGTTCTTTATAGTGCAAGACAGTGTCAAGATTCAGGTGGACTAACCGGTGGACTTGAGATATGCCGGCTGGACATTGCTTCAATAAAAGGAAGCCAGGGGACCGTTCAGGTACCTTACCTTCCGCAAAGCAAAAATCTCATGCGAAAGCGTGAGGTTTTTTTTTGCCAGCGCAGGGAAGTTTACTTTCCGGAAAGCGGGCAAAAAAAAGCCTTTGAGCGCAGCGGCAAAGGTTTTTGTTTTGATACCCCCATCGGGATCAGCGCAGCTAATCCCGGGTAGAATGCCTAACATCGATTAAGGATTTGTGATTTTAAAAGTTGATAAGCCTTTGAGCGCAGCGGCAAAGGTTTTTGCTTTGATACCCCTTCCTTGAACCTGTCTATTTTGATCAGCTGGGAATCAAAAGCCGCTGAAACCGTTGCCTGTCGTAGGATTGAAAATTTTCCGAAAGGTGAAAAAATCAATTTTATCCTTATCTTTACCCGTCAAAATCATCAATCTTGAGACATAAGAGTCTGAATATTATCCTGTTTTTTAGTCTGATAACTCCCGTGATCCTTTCCTTTGGCGGCCTGTATCTCCAGAAACTGAAGGCCCGGGAAGAGATCAGGGAGCGTATCCTTGCCGGGATGGATAGGAAAGACTTGGTATTATTGAGTTTCCCGGAAGGTCCCCAATCGGAGATTCACTGGAAACACCAAAAAGAATTTGAATATCATGGCGAATATTATGATGTTGTCAAACGGGAAACCCGGAACGGAAGGGTCCATTACTGGTGCTGGCCCGACAACAAAGAAACGGAGATCAACAAGCGGCTGAATTCCCTGCTGGCAGATGCTCTGGGAAACGGTCCTTTTAATCCGGAGCACCAGGCACGACTGATCCGGTTCATCAAATCGCTGTATTTATCCGGAGGCAATCCGTCGCAAGCCCTGGCTTCAAAAAATAACAAACCGCTTTCTCACCGGGGTTTTCTCTACGCAACCGTCTTTCTTTCTCCAGCCACCCCACCCCCAAAATCTGTTTTCGCTTCTGCTATAGCCGTTTAGCCGGAAGTAGGCCCTTTTGGAAAATCAGGGCACGGAACAATTTATTTCCTCACATAAAACAGATTACAATGAAAAAATATATTTTACTTTTTATTGGGCTGGTATGTGCTGCCACCACCTATGCACAGACCGGCCGTCTCACAGGTAAGGTGGTGGATAAAACCAATAATGCTCCTTTACCGGGCGCCAACATCGAAGTCAGCAACGGTTTGGGAACCGTTACCGATCAAAAAGGAAACTTTTCTCTTTCCTGCAAAACGGATTCTGTCCGGCTCAAAATATCCTATGTGGGTTATGAGACGGTCATCCGGACTTTTGCCTGCGGAACCGGAAAACGCTGGATCGCCCTGACGCCGAACTCCAGCATTTTGCGTCAGGTAGAGATCACCGCGACTTCCAATCCCGACCGCTCACAGCTGGAGCAACCCAGGTCCATTGTCACCATGCAATCGCGCCAGCTAAAGCGCGGTGTGGGCTTGTTCCTGGATGAAGCCATCAATACCAACGTGCCAGGGGTGTTCATGGAAAGCCGCTCGGCCTCCGGTGGTCAGCAGTTCAACATCCGGGGCTACGGAGGCGGTGTGGGCAGTACCCGCTTTATGAGCAGCAATTTCGACAGCCAGGGGATCAAGTTGTATCTCAACGGCATTCCCATCACCGATGCAGAGGGCATCACCGTGATGGATGATATCGATTTTGCCTCCGTGAACCAGGTAGAAGTCAGCAAAGGACCCTCGGGAACCATTTACGGGCTGGCGATCGCCGGGGTGGTGAACCTGCAGACGCAGAAAGCCCCCCAAGGGGTCACTTCCGTGGGCGAGGATCTGACCTTCGGCAGCTACGGGCTGTTCCGCTCCACCACCCATATCGCCATCGGCGGACAGAAGTCATCGCTGTTGATCAATTACGGTCATCAGAATTATGACGGTTTTATCGTTCACACCGCTTCCCATAAGGATTTTGTGAATGTAGTCGGTGATTTTGACCTGAACAAAAAGCAAAGTGTCACCACCTATTTCGGTTACAGCAACAGTTACGATCAACGCCAGGGGGAGCTGACGATGGAACAATACAATACATTTGATTACTCCGGTAACCCAGCATATATCCGTAACAATGCACATTCGGCTGTCAGGAGTTTTCGCGCCGGGTTGAGTCATACCTACCGGTTCAATGAATCGATCTCGAACACCACGACGGTTTTCGGTTCTTCTCAAAGCATGGACAACAGCTCGGCAGCCGGGTGGACCGACAAGAGCCCGTTGAATTACGGCTTCCGGTCGGTATTTAACTTGCAATTCAAGCTCTCGGCCAGCTTGAAGCTTTCAGGGATCACCGGAGTGGAAATGCAGAAAGAAAATGCACTGGCCATCGGATACAGGATGCAGACAGACAGTACGAATCC
>JBJKPL010000126.1:0-5128 GCA_046706345.1 Candidatus Sulfidibacterium sp. | reverse complement strand
GGCCTGCCCGGCATCAGCGATAAAATGGGCGACGACGTCCGTACCAACAACGAGAGCCTGGTGCTGGTGCATGCGCCCAAAACCGACAAGGATTACTCCCAGGGCGTGGCCATCGGATCCATCTTTCCGCCGGATGAGGATTCGCATGTGGAACCCGTGCGCTACGGCTCCGGATCCGGGTTTTTCAAGCTTATGGGGATCCCGATGATCTATGGCAGGAATGCCGGGGTGCGGATCGGAAAACTGCTGGTGCACCTTGTAAGACATCCCGGCCAGATGCTGCGGATCTATATGTCGAAAAACTTCTCCAAAGAGTCGGTGATCCTGCTTTTTATGCAGCACCTCGACAGCACGTTGCGCTTTAAGCGTGGTTGGTTCAACTTAAGCTCCAGCGTTTCCACGGGCACGGCACCCACCTCTTTCATCCCCAGGGCCAAAGAGCTGGCGGAACGAACCGCTAAAGTCATAAAGGGTGCACCTTTCGTAATGACCACCGAAGTGCTTTTCGGTATTCCTACCACGGCACACATTCTGGGAGGTTGCGTTATAGGAAAGAACCGGGAAGAAGGTGTTATTGATAAGAACCATCAGGTGTTTGGGTATAAAAATCTTTATGTCTGCGACGGTTCCGCCATTTCGGCCAATCCGGGCGTGAACCCTTCTTTAACCATCACCGCCATGACGGAGCGTGCCATGAGCCGGATCCCGGCCAAAGAACAGGGCGCCTGAAAAACGGATCCTGCTGCCTGGATTTGAATTTCATGAACCGTTACGGGAGATCGTGGCCCCTTTTCCCTTAACTTTGTGATCCTGTTCCGATTCCTGCCGGGCGGAAAAAAGAAAAGGTATGGGAAAAACAGCCATAATTTTAGGAGCTTCCGGTTTGACGGGCAATCTTTTGCTGCAAAAACTGAAGGTGGACCCACGTTATGACCTGATCAAGGTCATGGCGCGACGAAGTCTCGGGGATCCGCATCCGAAAGTGCAGGAGTTTCTTGGCGATCTGTTGGACCTGTCGTCGTTTCAGCAGGATTTTACTGCCGATGAAGTCTATTGCTGCATCGGCACCACCGCCAAACAGACACCGGACCGGTCGGTGTATCACAACATTGATTTTGGAATTCCTGTGACTGCTGCCAAACTTTGCAAAACCAACCGCATTCCCACTTTTTTGGTGATCTCCTCTTTGGGTGCCAGTCCTAAAAGCAGGATCTTTTACAGTCGTACCAAGGGAGAAATGGAAACGGAAGTCCTGGAGGCGGGAGTCCCCAACACCTATATTCTAAGGCCCTCCATTATTGGAGGGCAGCGGAAGGTGAAAAGAGCCGGAGAAGGTGCCGGTATTGTTTTCGCCAAACTGATCGGGCCTCTGATGGTCGGCGGCCTGAAGAAATACAGGCTTATCGATGCCGGCACCATCGCCGATGCCATGATCCGGCTGGCAAATACTTTGCCCGATATGCAAGTGGTGGAGTCGGACCGGATCCGGACCATCGCATCCATAAAACCAGAGGAAACAGGAAACCCACAGTAGTAAATTTTAAAATTAAAACAATGAACCGAACCATTCTATTAAATAGCAGACCGGTGGGCAGTCCACAGATGAGCGATTTTAAGATCATCGATGAGGAGATGCCTGTCCTGGAGCATGAGGAAATATTATTGAAAACGCGCTATGTTTCCGTAGATCCGTATCTCCGGGGACGGATGGGTGATGTGAAATCCTATGCTGCTCCTTTTGAACTGAACCAACCCATGGTTTCTTCCCTCATTTCCGAGGTGGTCGAGTCGAAGCATCCCGGATTCTCGCAGGGTGAATTTGTGAAAGGCCACCTCGAATGGCGCGAGTATCAAAAATCCGATGGCAGCGGACTGACCAAGGTGGATCATGCCCACGCGCCACTGACGGCCTATCTGGGTGTTCTTGGTATGACGGGGCTGACGGCCTATTTGGGGCTGATGGAAATCGGCAAGCCGAAAAGCGGCGAAACACTTGTTGTGTCTGGGGCTGCCGGGGCGGTGGGTAGCGTGGTGGGACAAATCGGTAAGATCCTGGGATGCCGTGTGGTGGGTATCGCCGGAACAGATGAAAAGACCCGTCTGCTGATCAAAGATTTTGGTTTCGATGCCGCCATCAACTACCATACCGCGCCCGACATGAGCCGGGCGGTAGCGCAGGCCTGCCCGCAGGGAGTGGATGTGTATTTCGACAATGTAGGGGGACGCGTCACCGACGGGGTGATTACCCACATCAATAAATTTGCCCGTATCGTGGTGTGTGGATCCATTTCCGTTTATAACGAAACCACCGTGCCCATGGGTCCCAGACTGGAGACGATCATCCTTCGTAACAGCGCCCTGATGCAGGGCTTCCTTATCGGGAACTATGTGGCCAAATACGGGGAAGCGATGACTTTCCTTACCCGTGCCCTGGAAGAAGGTAAACTCATCTCCAAAGAGACCATTGCCGAAGGTTTTGAAAATATCCCCCAGGCCTTTATGGATCTTTTTTCGGGGAAAAATACCGGAAAAATGATCGTGAAGGTCTGACCGGAGGCCAGACAAATAAGCAGGTCGTGAATTTCATGACCCGAAACAACAAAGGGGATGAATCTCATCCCCTTTGTTGTTTCTTGAATTTTTGGAAACATCATACTTTGTCTTTTCCTTCCAGTTTTCTGTCGACGAAGAAATAGAGGACAAGGCTAAGCCCTGAAAAGATGAAAATACTCAGGGAGTAAGCGGATCCCGGGTCCAGGGAGCTATTGTACTTCAACAATGCCCCGCCTACGATTCCAAGGCCCACGCCCATGAGAAACATCCCAAGCGAAAGAGAAAATCGTTTAAAACTATAGGTCTTACCGGTGTTAAATAGTTTTGCGTCTGCCCCTTTTTCAATGAGGGCAAGCCTTTCTTTGTTCCGTGTGGACAAGAACACGTAAACAATGCCGAAAATACTCGCAAAAACAATCAGAGGAACTAATACGTCTTCCATGGTTTATCAATTTTTAAGTGCAACATGCGATTTTTACACTTATGACGGCAGATCTTCAAACCGGTTACAAACCGAAGCCTCTTTCTCCGAAATACTTCTTGCTTAGCCTCTTAAAATTTTGTAATTTTATGCGTAACCTAAAACAGCGCACCGCGTCCTAAATACAATGAAAAACGATCAGGAGGACATCCTATGGGCCAGCCGGGTGGTGGAAGGCGATACCGAAGCCTTCGGCCTTTTGGTGAACAAATACAAGGATCTGGTGTTTTCTCTGGCCTTGCGGATGGTGCGCCATCGGGAAGAAGCTGAGGAGGTAGCACAGGATGTATTCCTGAAAATTTTCAGGGCGTTGCCCAAATTCAGGCAGAAAGCAAAATTCTCCACCTGGATGTACCGGATCGCTTACAACGAATGTATCTCCCGGCTGAGAAAGAAAAAAAATGCGGAGATCTCTCTTGAGAATCTTCCCGGTGGAACGGTCCGTTCTTTGGAAGACAGGGCAGAAGAAGGGCAGGATGAGGAAATGCGGGCAGCCCTGCTGCATCGTGCGCTGAAACGGCTTCCTGCGGCAGATCAGGGGTTGGTGCATTTGTATTATTTCGACAACCTGCCGGTGGAAGAAATGGCTCATGTGACGGGACTTTCGGTGTCGAATGTAAAGATCCGGCTATTCCGGATCCGGAAGAAACTGTTCGAAGAGCTGGTTCCGGTCCGGGAGGCGCTCCAAATTTAAATGGCAAAAAATAAATATCATGAATACGGAATCCAAATTCACAGATCAGGCGTTTGACAATGAGTTGAAGAGACTTTTCGAAAAGGAAGTGCCTGCTTCTCCTTCTTTCCATTTTACTGAAGAGGTGATGGAGAAGGTCAGGATCGAAGTGAAACTTCAAAGCTACCGGCCGGTGATATCCAAACTGGGGTGGGTGATCGTGGCCTTCTTTCTGCTGGCGGTCGTGGTGTTTGCCCTGCTGGCTCCGGGATCTTCCACAACGACTCCCGCCTGGGTCACTCAGGCCACAGGATTCCTCAGCGCCAATAAACCCAACTTTGAATTTCTGGGAGGGCTGAATAACCTGGTGAACGAGCTGAATGTTTCAGGCCTCGTGTTGCCGCTCTCCGGATTGTTGCTGGCCATGGGATTTCACGGTTTGGTTATGAAAAGGTTCTTTTTTCAAAGTAAGAAAAATGTTCCGGGGGCTTTGATGCTTTAATTTTTTTTCAAAATAAATTCCTTAGATGATTGGGCCCGGGTATGCATTCTTATTGTAGATCCAGGAAAAGAGGGCCTGTATCAATTATTATATCTCCTTCATGATTCTCTTTAGCCAATTACTTTGGCTAATAATTTGTATTACAATAAGTTATTTAAAAAAAATAATTGACTTTTCCTTAATTTTTAGTTATCTTGCAAGACAATTTTCTTTAGAAAATCCTTAGGATCCGTTACATGATTTCTTGGATTTTTTTTTGTGAAAAAGGAGGAAACCTCCCTGGATTGAAATGAATTGACATGGCTACATAGACAACACAAATCAAAGAAAGGAGGTCTTATGCAAAAAGAGCGAATTATTCCCTTTTTAAATACTGATTTCAGAAATTGGTATTTAAGACGTTGATTTATCGACGACAATTAAACGGGTTTTTTCCACCCAATTTATTCTGGAAATTTTTTTAACCAATGAAATTCAAAAAAAATGAAAACAAAGATTATAACTGTTTTATTATTAGTTGCTGGAATGTTGATTTTAGCTGCCTGCCAAAAGCAGAATGATGATCGTAATAAAGCTGATCAATATTCAGAACTCGCTACCTCCATTACTCAAAAATTAGATGCTATCGGGAAAAACTTAAAGACGGTTGGGAAGACCTATAATTCCAGAAATGATGTTATTCAAAGCGCGTCAATTGTTTTTGGGGAGAATTCTGCAGCCTTTAATTCATTTTTGTCAGAATATAACAACTCTAATCTTAAAGGCTCATGGATGTCGTTTAGCGTGGATGATGCAGAGATTAAAAAGGAATTAAATAAAATAAATGATCAAATTTTAAAAAGCCAAAATCCCAATGACTTGGTTTTGTTTCTTGATCAGGAATTTAATGCTGTTAAAGTTAATCGTGCGATCCAATCCC
>JBJKPL010000125.1:0-5326 GCA_046706345.1 Candidatus Sulfidibacterium sp. | reverse complement strand
ATATATTCCATCAGGGTTTTCGACAGCCGGCCCTTTTCGGGATCAAATTCAAAGTTGCGCACCACCGTTGTCCGCGTTTCTTTTCCCAGAAACAGCGCCAGGTATTCGTCTTCCAGCTTCTTCAGCTGGTTGTCCATGTATTTGATGCCTTCGCCGTAATTCACTTCCTGATATCCGGTCAACAGATTAAAACGGTTGGTTCGTATCTTGTGGATCAGTTGAGCGGCATCGTTGGCCTGATCTTCGGGAGACAGGTTGATCCAGGAAGTCCGGAATTTAAACCTTTTGATGGTGACGGTATCGATGGTCACCTTACGGACCAGCGTGTCCATTTCCTGTGCGCGGCTGTACAGAGCCCCCATACTGAATTTTCCGGCGTTCCCATCGTTGGAGTACACCAGGATCTGACTGCCCGGTTCCCCGGATTTTTCGTCTTTCTTTCCTTCGATCTTAAAGCCGTAGCCCATCAGTTCGCCCTGGTTGTTGAGCTGAAAGCTGGCCACGCGCGGATTTTTCGACGACCGTTCCCGGGGAAATTCGATGTAATACACATGGGACGGGTCGGCCACCGACACCGGGTCTACCCTGACCGCCAGCAGCCTGTAATAAGTCTCGCTTCGCTTGATATAATTGTCGGTACCAAGATATTTCTGCGTGTATTCGGCAAACGGTCCGGGCGTCTGGGTAACCTCTTCGAGCACCAGATGAACCTTAAAAACCGTCTTTGGAAGTGAGTAGTAAATTCCTGTGGAGCCGGGGAGCAGCTTCTTGCCCGTGGCCCGTGTGACCAAAAACTGTTGTTGCGCCCTCACCTGCCCGAAGGCGGTAAGAAGCGCAACAACTAAGATCATGTTCAGAAAAAAATGTCTTGGTTTCATGTTTCGTTTTGTTCTAAAGACCAAAACTACAAAAAACCTCTATTTCAGAAACAACAATTCTCTGAATTTTGGTAAGGGCCATAAACCGTCGTCGACCATAAGTTCCAACTTATCGACATGGCGACGGATCGATTCAAAATAAGACAGGACAGTATCATGATAAGCCCTGGCCTGTTCGGGATAGGATTCGATCTTGTTGGCCACTTTGCGTGCCTCGATCATGGCTTCCACCTCGTTCTGAATGTTCACAATATGCTCTGCGATCTCCTGGATGGCATTCAGCTGATTGGCAGCGGCTTTTTTGAAAGCTTCGGGATCCAGGACTTCTTTCAGCCCTTTCACGTTGTCGATCAGACGATTTTGATAGTGAATGGCGGTGGGCAGGATGTGGTTGATGGCGAGATCCCCCAGAACCCTTCCTTCGATCTGGACTTTTTTGATGTATTTTTCCAGTTTGATCTCGTAACGTGCCAGCAGCTCGGTCTTGTTCAAAACATCGTTCTTTTCAAAGAGATCGATGGTTTTTTGGGAGATAAAGGCAGGCAGAGCCTCCGGCGTGGATCGGTTGTTGGAAAGACCGCGTTTGGCGGCTTCGGCCACCCATTCGTCACTGTAAGAGTTTCCTTCAAAACGGATGTCTTTGGAAACTTTGATGTATTCCTGAACAACGTTAAAGATGGCATCATCTTTCTTCATCCCTTTGTTGATCAAAGCCTCGACTTCGGATTTGAACTGTTTCAACTGCTCGGTAACGATGGTGTTCAGCACAAACATCGGTTTGGCGGTGTTGGCAGAAGAACCCACGGCACGGAACTCGAATTTATTGCCGGTAAAGGCGAAAGGTGACGTCCGGTTCCGGTCGGTGTTGTCCAGCAGGATCTCGGGGATCTTGGGGATGTTGGCGATCACGTTGTTTCCGTTATGCCCATTGATGGCACGGCGTTCGGGCATTTTTTCGATTTCATTCAGCGTATCGGCGATTTCCTTTCCGAGGAAGATGGAAATGATGGCCGGAGGGGCTTCGTGAGCGCCCAGACGCAGGTCGTTGCCTTCGGATGCCACGCTGGCTCTCAGCAGTTCTTCATAATCGCGGATCCCTCTGACGATGATGCTCAGGATAGAGATGAACCGGAAGTTGTCTTCCGGGGTCTTCCCGGGGGAAAGCAGGTTGATGCCCGTGTCGGTGGCCATGGACCAGTTATTGTGTTTTCCGGATCCGTTGATTCCGGCATACGGTTTTTCGTGCAGCAACACCCGGAAGTTGTGTTTCCGTGCGACATTGTCCAGGAGGTGCATCAGCAGCTGGTTGTGATCCACAGCCACATTGACTTCCTCAAAAACGGGAGCACATTCAAACTGACTGGGGGCCACTTCGTTGTGACGTGTTTTCAGGGGAATTCCCAGTTTATGGCTTTCGATTTCGAGGTCCTGCATAAAGGCCAGCGCACGCAAATGGATCGTACCGAAATAGTGATCCGACAGCTGCTGGTCTTTGGCGGAAGCGTGTCCGAAGACGGTTTTTCCCATGAGTACCATGTCGGGACGGGCGCTGTACAAAGCTTCATCCACGAGGAAATATTCCTGCTCCCAACCCAGGGTAGGATACACCTTGGTGACATCATCGTTGAACAACCGGACCACATCGGTGGCGGCAGCATCGAGGGCCGAAACGGATTTCAGCAAGGGGGTTTTGTAGTCCAGCGATTCACCAGTATAGGAGATGAAAATCGTGGGAATACATAAAGTCTTATCAATAATAAAAGCGGGGGAAGTCGGATCCCAGGCAGTATAACCGCGGGCTTCGAACGTAGAACGGATCCCGCCGCTGGGGAAGCTGGAAGCATCGGGTTCTTGCTGGATCAATTCTTTACCGCTGAAATTCTCAAGAGCTAATCCTTGGGGAGTCGGGCTGATGAAAGCATCGTGCTTTTCGGCCGTGGCTCCTGTCAGGGGGTGAAACCAGTGGGTGTAATGCGTGGCCCCTTTTGCTAACGCCCAGGCCTTCATGGCCGACGCAACCTGATCGGTAACCTTCCGCTCCACACGGTAGCCGGTTTCGATGGCTTGCTTTACAGCATTGAAAGCCTCTTCAGTTAAATACTCTTTCATCACACTTTGATTA
The DNA here is from genome assembly GCA_046706345.1 of Candidatus Sulfidibacterium sp. Classification (GTDB taxonomy): domain Bacteria; phylum Bacteroidota; class Bacteroidia; order Bacteroidales; family F082; genus Sulfidibacterium. The sequence goes on along the minus strand of JBJKPL010000125.1, from coordinate 2,326 downwards.
AAGGTCATAGAACCGAAATAATCAGAGGCTTTCGCTGAGGGGTAATGGACATCTTTTGGCTGGCGGTCCATCGCTTTTTCCAATGCAATAAATCTAATACTAGTCATGGCGTTTTAAAAATTTAATTTGTACTATGTTTAACTCTGAGAATCATCAATCCAATAAATGTAAACAACCCGTTGATGAGCAGGATCTCAAATCCCGTCTTGTACCCATCGAAAACGAACTGCAAGAACCGGCTGAAAAAATAAGCCAGAAACGGGGATGCTACCGCAACCACAGGAACCCACTTATCCCGAATCTGAAACTTTGTAAAAAGGCCAAAACCAAACAATCCCAACAGCGGGCCGTACGTGTATCCGGCAAATGTAAACAACGCTGCGATGATCGCCTGATCGTTGATGACCTTGAAAATCAGGATTACAAATATAATGGCAAACATCATGAAAAAATGAACATATTGCCTTCTCTTCCTTAACTTTTCTTCGTCACCGGCGCACTTTTTGTCCAGTTCCAGTATATCAATCGATAGCGAAGTGGTCAGTGCCGTAAGGGCAGAATCGGCACTGGAATAGGCCGCAGCAATCAATCCGATGAAAAAAATCACCCCACCGGCCATGCCGAGATGATGCAACGCAATGTCGGGAAACAAATTATCCGTTGATGCCGGCAGGGCCATGTGGATATGAGCGGCAAAAAGAAACAGCACGGCCCCCAGGAAAAGAAAGATCATATTCACCGGCACCAGGATCAGACTAAGCAGTGTCATATTTTTCTGGGCATCCTTTAAATTACGGCAGCTCAGGTTCTTCTGCATCATATCCTGGTCCAGCCCCGTCATGGCAATGGTGATGAAAGCGCCGCTGACAAAAAGTTTCAGAAAATTCTGAGAGCTTTTTACATGCGTCACCAGGATTTTGGAGTATCCTGAAGCCCATACCGCTTTCCACATCTCAGTGAAGCTTGTGTGCATCAGATGGATCAACATCCCTACGGTAATGATCACCGACAACAACATAAAGGTGGTTTGCAGCATGTCGGTCCAAACGATGGTCCGGATGCCGCCTTTCAGAGTGTACAGCTGTATCAACGCCAGAAACAACACCACCGTCACCCAGAAAGGGATTCCGAAATGATTAAATACAAATACCTGAAGCACTTCCACCACCAGGAACATGCGGAAAGACGCTCCGATGATCCGGGAGATCAGGAAAAATGCGGACCCGGTTTTGTAAGAACGCTGCCCAAACCGATTCCCCAGATAGGTATAAATAGAAGTCAGGTTCAACCGGTAATAGACCGGGAGCAACACCGTGCTTACCACGGCATAACCCGCGATGTATCCCAGCACGATGACAAAATAGGTAAATTGGGTCGAGCCAACCCATCCCGGCACGGAGATAAAGGTCACCCCCGACAGCGAAGCACCGATCATCCCGTAGGCTACCACCATCCAGGGCGACTTGCGGTTGCCGATAAAAAAACTCTGATTGTCGGCTTTACGGGAAGTGATCCAGGAAATGGAGAAGATCAGGGCCGTATAGACCAGAAATGTGATAAATATAATCTGTGGAGTCATAAAAATTGCGCTTGTTGCATCATCTGCGAGAGATGCTGCACATCGCGTACATGAAGATCCACCAGGGGTCCGGGTACCGGCTCATCCCCTACCAGCACATTCACCATGCCTGAATTTCTTCCGAATTCCATGTCGCTCTTCGTGTCTCCCACCATGATACTTTTGTGAAAATCGATTTCCGGAAAATCCTTTTTTGCCTGTTCTGCCATAAACGTCCCGGGCTTACGGCAATGATCCTTTTCTGATGCCAGATCGGTACAGCAGTAGATAGCGTCAAGGCGCCCTCCTACCCGAAGGATCTCTTTTTTCATGTGATTATGGATCGCGGCAAGATCCGTTTCCGTCATCAGGCCTTTGCCCACCCCCTGCTGGTTGGTCACCACGATGATCTTTCCGAACAGGCCCGACAAGGCCGCCAGTCCTTCCAGCACGCCTGGCAGGAACTGAAATCCCTGGGGCGACCGGACATAACCGCCCTGCACACGCTCATTGATCACGCCGTCACGGTCGAGAAACAATGTCCAGCCGGGGTTGACTTTCCAGTCAGAAATAACTTGCAAAACGTTTAAACTCATGTTGCGCCTTGTTATAGTCTTCGGGCACGCCAATATCCAGAAAATATCCATCTGAAATGACACCCCGGATCATCCAATCCGAAAATTTTTTCTGAAGGAGATCCGTTTCAAAAGAGAATTTCAGGTCCACCGGCTCCTGAAAAAAGGACTTTTTGTTCAGGCAATAGATGCC
>JBJKPL010000124.1:0-7534 GCA_046706345.1 Candidatus Sulfidibacterium sp. | reverse complement strand
GGGATCACCCATTCGTTGTGTACCCTGGAATTTGAGATCCACCGCCCGCTGTACGACTGGTTTCTGGATCAATTGGCCGACGGCCCCAGGCCGCGGCAGATCGAGTTTGCCCGCCTGAATTTGAGTTATACCGTGATGAGCAAACGCCGGTTGCTGGAACTGGTGAATAAAAAACTCGTTTCCGGTTGGGACGATCCGCGGATGCCTACCATCTCGGGTTTGCGGCGTCGCGGTTACACACCGGAATCCATTCGCGATTTCGCAGACCGCATCGGTATTGCCAAGCGCGATAATGTGATCGATGTGAGCCTGCTGGAGTTTAGTGTTCGGGAGCACCTGAACAAGGTGGCCCCCCGTGTATTTGGAGTCTTGGATCCTGTGAAAGTCATTCTGACCAATTATCCCGAAGAAAAGGTGGAGATCCTGGAAATTGAAAACAACCCCGAAGATCCCGAAAGCGGAAACCGGAAAGTGCCGTTTTCACGGGAGCTCTATATCGAACGGGAAGACTTCATGGAAAACCCGCCGAAGAAATTCTTCCGCCTGGGACCCGGAACCGAAGTCCGCTTGAAGGGCGCCTACATCATCCAATGCGAGGACTTCAAAAAAGACGATCAGGGCCGGATTACTGAGATTTACTGTACCTACGACGAAGGAACCAAAAGTGGAGGCCACAACCAGCGCAAGGTTAAAGGTACGCTGCACTGGGTTTCGGTGGCACACGCCATCGATGCCGAGGTCCGGCTTTACGACCGCCTTTTCTTCGATGAAGATCCCGCCGGACACAAGGATGCGGACTTTAAGGAATTTTTGAATCCCGATTCGCTGGAGGTATTACAGCAGTGTAAACTGGAGCCTTCGTTAACGGAAGCCGCTGCTGGCGACAAGTTTCAGTTCCAGCGCTTGGGCTATTTCTGTGTGGATCCTGACAGCCGGCCCGGACAACTGGTCTTTAACAGGACTGTTCCCTTGCGGGACAGCTGGGCAAAAAAAGCATAAACGCTCCGCTGGACATTATTTTTCTGAATGTTTTTCTTTCTGCCGGTGATAGGTTTTGTCGGCAATGTAGAGTAGTTTTTCCACGGTGGCATAGACAGTCCCCTTGTCGTCCACCAGGCTGGCCGGCAGGCGAAGCTGCATCTTATGGTTTTCCGCCACCTGGCTTCGGATCTCATCCAGCAGCTCACCGGTGATCAGAAAACGGGCAAAAACAGTTTTGTCTACCGGCTTCAGAAAGCGCACAGTAGCTTCCTTGTCCCAAACCACGAAATCTTTTCCCAGGATATTGATGAGTTGTACCATGTAAATTGGGTCGAGAGCACCGAAGATGCTGCCACCGAAAACCGTTCCGACATAATTCTTGGTCCGCCAGTAAAGTCTCAACCGGACGTGAATCTCTCTGAAATCGGAAGAAATGAAAGTCACCCGGCCACCGGTTCCGCGGTAAGCGGGAAAGAAATTGAAATACAGTTTCTTGATCCGGGTGCTCCGGCTTTCATTCTTATCGGTTTCAAAAAGCTTCATGCGAAGGTTTTTTGCGAAACATCAGGCAACATAAACTTCCAGCAGGCGGGCAGCGCCATTGGGATCCAGCAGGATCTCTTCCACGATGTTCGGTACGAGCACGGCTTCTCCCTTTTTGATCTCCACATCGCCTTCGTTCCACGCGATCTTTCCCGACCCTTCCACGCACATATAGATGACAAAGGAATCCATTTCTTCGAGGTTCTTGGTGATGGGTTGGTCGAAGTCAAGGATGTTGGTGGTGAAGTAAGGACTTTTTACGATGGTGGCCGTCCGGTTTTTTGAGGTGCTGTACTCGGTCTTGTAATGCAGGGGAACGGCATAGTCGATGGCTTCCAGGGCTTGTTCTGTATGCAGATCCCGTTTGTTGCCTTCTGCATCGGTACGATCCCAGTCGTAGATGCGGTAGGTGGCATCGGAGCTTTGCTGGATCTCGGCCAGCAGGATCCCGGGGCCGGTGGCATGGATCCGGCCCGCCGGCATAAAAAACACATCACCGGATTCCACTTTTTCGTAATTCAGGATTTCAGGAAGTTTCCCTTCCTCCAGGTATTTCAAATAGATGTCCTGGTTGATCTTTTCCTTAAAACCGGTGATGAGCCGGGCGTTTTTATCGGCCTGCAGGATGTACCACATTTCTGTTTTCCCGTTGGGCAGGTTTCTTTTTTGGGCCAGTTCGTCGTCGGGATGCACCTGAACGGAAAGCCAGTCGTTGGCATCAATAAATTTCAGCAGCAGGGGAAACGCATCGCCATATTCTTCATACACGGCGTCGCCTACAAGGTCGCCCATGTACACACTGATGAGTTCGTTCAGGTCGTTGCCTTCGAGAAATCCGTTTTTCACTACGGAGACATTGTCTTTGTAACCCGAAACAACCCAGGCTTCGCCGCAATTGGGCAGAATGCCAAAGTCGAGGCCGAGCTCGGTTTTTATTTTGTCGCCCCCCCAGAGTTTGTCTTTAAAAAGGGGGTAAAATTTCAGAGGATACAGTGAATTCATATTTCTTTCGTTGCAGCACAAAAGTACTGTTTTTTCATTTGGCGTATTCGAAATCCTACGGTGGCCCTCCGGGACCCGGACATCAGACCAATCTTTTGTTAATTTTATGCCATGATTTTCATTGGGGGAACCTATCCAAAAACAGAACATTTCCGTTCGAAGGTCAAGTCGCATTGTTTTCATTGCAACAATGACGGATATTGGGTTTTACAAAAAACCCGCCAGGTGCTGAACCTGTTTTTTCTGCCCGTGGCCACATTGAAAACGGAGTATCTCTATTATTGTGCGGTCTGCGGACAGGGACAAACGTTGGAACGGGAAGAATTTGAAGAAAAGGTCCGCCGGGCGGAAAAAATATCCGCTTCGTCCGGACATTAATATTTCGATCAACGCTTAAACATCATCAAATGGAAAAATTAGCATTAAACAAAAAGGAAAACCTGGGATTGATCTTCGATTTTATGCAGCGCACGATGGTGCATTATGCCTTATGGTACCAGGAAGTGAAGGAGCAGTTCGGAACGGAGCGTGCCGCCGAGATCATGGAAGAAGCCTGGCAGAAGAGTTATTCCATACAGATGAAGCGGTTGTCGAAAGTGATGGGTTTTGAACTGGAAGACGGGTTTCCGAAGGCGTTGCTGGAACTGGAAGACCAAAAGCTTGACGAACTCAGGGAAGCGGTGGCAGTGAACTGGCTGGCCAACGACGGTGTATGGTTCCAGTCGGTGGAATTTTCCGAAGGGATGACCCCGGCCAAGAAATGTAACGATGCTGCCTGGGGAAAATTCTCACCTTATGAAGCGCTGCGCATCAAGAAAATACTGAACTTGCCGGACCACCCGGGCATTGCAGGATTGAAAAAGGCAATGGCTTTTCGTTTGTACGGAACGGTGAACACCCAGTCGTTTGCCAACGAGACGGAAAACAGCATTGATTTCTTTATGAACGAATGCCGCGTTCAATCGGCACGGAAAAGAAAGGGACTGGACGATTATCCGTGCAAATCGGGTGGGATCATCGAATACACCACTTTTGCCCATACCATCGATTCGCGCATCAAAACCCGCGTCATCGGTTGCCCCCCGGATGTACATCCGGAAAATTGGTACTGCGGCTGGCAGTTTTATATGGAAGATAAATAGTCCGAAGACGGAAGACGATAGTCCGAAGCACTTCACCATTCAACATTCATCATTCCCATGCGGCAGGGATTGAAGCGGAAGCTTGCCGAAAGCGCTGCATCTGAAGCTGCCGACGGGCGGAGGCGACCGGTAGGAGCCCACGCACCGCATGCAGATACATGAAGGGCTGAGGCTACTTAAGCGGAAAGCCCGGTTCAGCCGCCCTTAAAAAGTGACTGCGCGACAGCGAGACGAAGTGACCTATTTTGAGCTTTTGAGCCTCTGAGCTTTTGAAGCCTACAGCCGGCATCCTTTCATTAATTTTATCAGTTCGTTAGTTTTTCCTGAAGTGATTTAAAACCTTCGCCGAGAATCTCGTTGGAGTTGATGATGGTGACGAAGGCATGGGGATCAATGTTGTTGATGAACGACTGCAGAATGACGGCTTCACGGCGGTTGACGACGGTGAAAATGATCTGTTTTTCCTGCTGGTTGTACATGCCGGTGCCGTGGAGCAGGGTGCCCCCACGGTTGAGGTCGCCCATGATCTTTTCACCGATTTCCTGATATTTGTCGGAGATGATGAGCAGTACCTTGTCGTAGTTCATCCCCTCGAGGAAGGTGTCGACGACCTTGCCGGTGATAAAAATGACGATGAGGGAATACAGCGGTATTTTCCAGTCGTGGAAAAAGACCAGCCCCAGGAGGACGATGGTGGAGTCGACCATGATCATGAGCTGACCTACCGGCAGGCGGGTGTATTTACTGATGATCATGGAAATGATGTCGCTGCCGCCGGAAGTGGCTTTGGATTTGAAGATCAGCCCAAGGCCCACACCCAAAAACAGGCCGCCGAAGATGGAAGACAACAGCGCATCGCCGACCACCAGCGGTTTGTATCCGTAAAAATAGGTGATGCCGTCGTTGAAAAATGCCGTAAGGACAAAACCCAATACGGTTTTGAAACCAAACCGTGGACCCAGGATCTTCAGCCCGAGGAGCGTCAGCGGGATGTCGAAAGCCAGGGCCACCATGCCCACCGGCGTGTGGAATAGATAGTGGATGATGATGGAGATACCATACACACCGCCCGGCACAATCTTGTAAGGCGTGATGAAAAGTACAAACCCCGAGGCGAGGATGAAGGATCCGATGATGATCAGACTGTAATCGATGAACCATCGTTTGCTGAAAACCTTGTCTTTGATGATAAATGCCATAATACCAAAATTTCATGTGTCACGGTCGTTGCAGACCGGACGGATCGAATTATTTATCTGAAAAATAGCTCATTAAAAAGTCGGCAAAATTAGGAATTTAAAATCAGGAAAAAACCGGTTTGGGTTAAGTTTTTTTTATTTCGGCCCGGATGCCAGTTAGGCAAAAAAAAAGCCTGCCGGACGAGCGGGCAGGCTTTTCATCGCAATGAACAAAAAACTACTTATTGGTAAGTAACCGTTTGTTTGTCTGGAGCATTTCGAAAACTTTGTCCGTGCTGAACGGAATGTCGTTAACGTAAGCTTCGTCTTTTACCTGGATCATCTGGGTCAGCGCTTTGTGGCGCAGATAATTCACGGCGATTCTTTCGGTGTTGAACGGGATGTCGTTCACTTCCTGTTCCTCAGGTGCCGTGAAAGGCACGAGGATTGCTTTCTGATATTGGGCCTCGGCAACCACCTGGGCCGTATTAAAAGGAATGTCGTTTACATATTGTTCTTCTGCGGGAGCCAATGTGTAGTCGTTGAGGTAGCTGGAGTCAGCCGTGTGTGCGAAAGCTGAACCCGAAAGGGCGATGAGTGCGATTGCCAGCCCTGCTACGATGTTTTTTATTGCTTTCATGATTTTAATTTTTATGTTGTTTGTTTTAGTATCGTTTTGTACAAAGAAAATATCCAGTACTGTGCCAAAGTTTGTAAATAGCACAATAACAAATAAATAGACGAATATCCACCGGATACAATTTCAGATTGAGCTTTGGAAAGCGAACAGTTCTGTTCGCTTACGAACAATAGGAAATTTTGAGGACTGCCGGGAGGATCCTCCCGAAAGGGAGGTTTGGTACGGGCATAAAAAAAGCCTGCCGCTTTTGGGCAGACTTTTTCATGAAACTAAAACAGGGACTATTTTATCGTGAGCCACCGGTTTGTGGTCTGAAGAAATTCGAACACGCTGCGGGTGTTGAAGGGGATGTCATTCACCGAGGCTTCTTCCTCCAGACTGAAGATCCGGGTCATGGCTTTGTGGCGCAGATAATTCGTGGCGATCTCTTCGGTGTTGAACGGAATGTCATCCACGTAAGCTTCTTCTTCCACTTTGAAATCCATGGTCATGGCTTTCTGGCGCATATATTGGCTGGCAATTTCTTTGGTATTGAACGGGATGTCATCGACATAAGCTTCTTCTTCCACTTTAAATTCCTGTTTCATGGCTTTCTGATGCAGATAGTCCTGGGCGATCTTTGCGGTGTTGAATGGAATATCATTCACTTCTGCTTCTTCGGGAGCGGTGAACCGGGCGTTCATGGCTTTCTGATACATGGCTTCCCCGGCGATCTTGGCCGTATTGAACGGGATGTCGTTTACGTATTGTTCTTCATTGGGAGCCAGGATGTCTTCGTGGTGAGAGTTTGAGTCAGCCGTATTTGCAAGGGCTGAACCGGAAAGGGCAATGAGTGTGATTGCAAACCCTGCTAAGATATAATTCCTTGTTTTCATGGCTATGATATTTTTTGTCTTTTGTAGTATCGTTTCGTACTAATTAAATAACCAGTTGTATGCCAAAGTTTATAAATTACACTAAAACAAATAAATACAAAAGATTTTAATTTAATTTTCGGCTTAGGTAATGGGACAAACCGAACATATTTGTTCGCGAATGAACAATGGAAATTGAGAACGGATCGAGGTAGGATTTTCCGGAAATCCTGACGGTTGTTGTAAATGATTTGGAGATCTTTGGGGGCCGTTGCGGGAAGGTTCTTTTCCAAGAAGGCACAAAAAAAGCCTGCCAAATACTGGCAGACTTTCCAATCAAAATTTAACAAAAAATTATTTTTTGGTGAGTAATTGTCTTTCTGTTTGGATCTGTTCGAAGATCTTTTTGGTATTGAACGGGATGTCGTTCACATCGGAATCTCCGGAAACCCTGAATACCTGGGTCAGCGCTTGATGTTGCAGGTAGTCATCGGCAATTTTTTCGGTGTTGAATGGGATGTCGTTCACGTCTTTATCTTCCGGAACGGTAAATTGTACCTGAACTGCTTTCTGGTACTGGACTTCAGCGGCAATACGGGCTGTATTAAAAGGAATGTCATTCACATATTGTTCTTCTACGGGAGCGCCATTGTTTTCAGAAAAGTAGCTGGAATCAGCGGTGCTTGCGAAGGCGGAACCGGAAAGGGCGACGAGTGCGATTGCGAATCCTGCTAAGATGTTTTTTACTGTTTTCATGACTTTATTATTTTATGTCGTTTTTGTTTCGTTTTGTTTTTCTGCTTTAACCAGTAGCGTGCCAAAGTTTATAACAAACTAAAAAACAAGAATATAAAATAAAAATCAAAACAGAATACCCGAACGGGGGAATCGAAAAACCGAACAGGAATGTTCGGTAACGAACATTTTCGGAGTTTTTTTATGAAAGGAAAACTTCGGAGTGCGGGTGTCTCAACCCGGGGGAAATTACTTTAAACCCTTCAGGTAATGCGAAAGTAGTTGTTCCGACGCTTCGTAAGGGGAGATCTTTTTCTCGAGGATCTGATCCCGTAAAGAAGCCAGGAGCGGATCAATCCCGGGATGATTGAAAAAGTGGTCGGTGATGCCTGCCTGTAAACTGTCGTCGAGAATCTGCAGGGCTTGTTGCTGGCGGTTTTTCTCAAAAAAGCCGTTGCC
>JBJKPL010000123.1:0-10337 GCA_046706345.1 Candidatus Sulfidibacterium sp. | reverse complement strand
GTTTACTGGAGGGATTATAGCTCTGGGATCTGCATTGCAGCAAATAAAAATCCGATCCGTTGTGTGCAAACTCGATATCCACAGGATGCTGGTAGGTCTTTTCCAATGCAGAAAGCACTTCGCGGATCTTTTCGAGAAATCCGGTTCTTTTGATCAACCCATCAAAATTTACCACGAAGCTTTCGTTGGTGTAGTCGGATCCCAGCCGGATCATGGGCCTGATAAAGTCCTGTTTGATCACCGAAGCCACCTTTTCGAGCATCGGGTAATCTTTTCCATAGTGGCGCAGGATCTGCTCGACGGTAATGGTCTCGAACGTCTCTTTTTTCATATTGATAACATCCATGTATTGTGGGGAGTACCGGATGATCTCATCAATCGAAACGTTGACACGCAAATTGGGCTGACCGGGAGAGATCAGAACGGGATAATCATCGCTTAAACGGTCCACGGCCCGGGTTCCCAGACCCGGTACCAGTCTGACCAAACCGTCTTCCGGTTTGATGCGTCCCGACCACCGGAACTCATTTCTGCTAAATGCCACCCCGGCCAGGGCCGGAAAAAAATAATCACCGATCCGCGTGCCCACCACTTCCTGGATCATGATCCCCATCTCCTCGTGAAAATCCAGTAGCCCATTATTCGCCCTGTATTCTATGGGGTCGGGCCCAAAAGTGGAGGCATAGACTTCGGAGATGGCATCCATCAGCTCGTTCAGTCGTTTTTCTTTGGGCCCCTGATTGGCAATAAACAGGCTTTTATATTTCCCGGCAAACGAAGCCCCTTCGCTGTCTTCCAGCAGGCTTGAACTTCTTACGATCAGGGGCACATCGCCAAAATCGTCCAGCGCCATCTGAAGTCCTTTGACAATTTCAGGCGAGTGGACCGAATTCTTGAACAACTGGATCACATACGGATATTCCTGGCGAATCTGTCCGATTTCCTTGTATTTCTGCTCAATCACCTCATCAATGTCATTGTATTTCATAAAATTCAGCAACCCATCGGAAACAATATACCAGGTTTTGGGAATTTTAACATCTGCCAGGTGCTTGTTGTGTGCCGATTCTTTTTTAAGGATCTCTTCCGCAAGGAATAGTCCGGCACTCTTCCCTCCCACTTTACCAAAACTATCCATCGGAGATATGATGTTGTTCATCAAGCGACGGAAATCATTGATGGTCAGGATATTTTTCGCCACCTCGACCATACTTTTCTGACTGGTCAGGATACGCTTGATCAGGGAAATAATAAAGCTCTTTTTCCGGGGCGGTGTCAGCTCGAGCATCTCACGGTCCATGTGATAATACCGTTCCAGTGACAAAGAGATCTTGGCCAGGGAGGAACCAGAATTTTCTAGGATTTCGGACAAAAAACCCGAACGGTCCTCGCGAGTCCATTTCTGGATGTATTCCAGCACTTCTTTTTCGGAAATTTTTTCTCCGGCCAGGCTAAAGACTTTGTACGCCAGTTTAATCATATCCCCGTTTTCATTTTTCTGAAAGGGCTTGTTCTCTTCACTGGTACTTTTCAGACTTTTGCTCATCACCGGGTTGAATTCCTCGACCAGCTTTTCGGCTTCGGCAATGCCGATCCAGTAAAGATGATTCACCATTTTCCGGGAAAGTTTGATAAGCAGCTTGGGATTGGTTTGCGCCAGCATGTCCAGCACAATTTCCCATTCGGCTTTGTAACCCGAACCGTTTTTCAGACGGGATGCCGACTGAAGTTGCTCGTGGTAGATCTGCAGGCCGATCCTTTCGGCGATGCTTTTCAGCAACCGGCGTTCTTCTTTCAAAAACGGGCCTTCATCAAAAACCGGCATTTCCTGGGTATAAAACACACTGATGGTGCCGATGGTGGTATTTTTCAGGAGGATATCCACCCGGATTTCCCAGCGTGTTTCCTGAAAGTCTCCTGACACGAAGGTCCCGATGGGGCATACGATCCGGCAGGTGGTGATCTCAGGGTACTGGAATCCCGGAGGGATGGAATCCACGATTTTCTGGATCACTTCGCCGGAAAGACGTTCCTCATCGTGAAGGATTTCCTGGACATTGTAAAGACAGCTTAACTCCTTGGCCCGTTCTTTCAGTTCATCAAAAATCTGTTGAATGAGTTTTTCCTGCATAGCTTAATTTCTTTTTATGAAGCCTCTACCGGTTTCTCCGTCCACCTTCACCTTTAGCGGACGATCCAGTTTCACCAGGGCGACCTGTTCGCTTTCCCAGGCAGGCTTGATTTTCAAAAGCCAGTCCCAATCCACATCATATTGTTCCGATGAAGGTACTGAAAAATACAATACATTAAAAGCCATTAGGTTGTGAAAAAAATGCGAACCCTGGCTCAGTTCGGAATTCACGCCCCTGGGCAGGACTTCTACGATCACTGCCGCATTCGAAATCTGCCCGTAAGTTACCGGGATGCCCGCCCAGGCATCCGAAGTACCCCAACGGCCAAAGCCCATAAGCAGGTATTGTCGCTTCTCGCGAAGATACCGGAGATTCAGGGTTTCTATTTCGGTGGTGATCTGATGCGCCAGAGAGGGATTGAATTCTTTGTTTTTAAGATAAATGATGTCGGTAAGGTCCCCACGGGTCCCGTTTCCAAGGATCTGGTTCGAAGCACAAAGAATTTCCCTGCCGGACATCTCCTCCCCTGTAATCCTCACTTTCTCGTGCGATACGTTCATCGGTCTTACCTGCAAAAAGCCAAAACGGGCCCGGTGCCCTTCTTCCAAAGTCATGGCAAATTCAATCTCCACCGGGCTCTTCATCATTTCCTCACTGATTTTCAGCAGATGCATCAGCAGTTGCGGCAAACGAAGATCGCCCAGTTTCAGCAGTGGTGCAAAAGTCAGGATCCTGGGACCGGGTTTGCCCATTCCAAGGAAAACGGATCCTGAATTCGTATCATAGGTTGATACAAGATGTTTCAGCACGCCCTGCCTTTCGGCAAAAGTGAGATCTTCCTGTACCAGAAATTCAGTTTCCTTTAAGGGATTGTATTCGATGTCCAAGGACATATTCACGGCCCAGAAACGCAGCTGGGTGCTCTTTAAAAGATCAGCAACGCCGTTGAATGGCGGGGCAACGGCGGGTGCTGTCGGAGCAAAAAACCAGGTAGGCTCATTTTCCACGATCGTCTTGCCCAGCCCCAGGGCCAGATTCACGACCCCGTCTTCCGGACGACTGTTACCGAAGGAATAATAGTTGAAAGACCGGGCCACACCCGAAAGGTGCGGATAAAATACAGTCTCGTGCGGTAAACCCACCACTTCCTGTATGATAATGGCCATTTTTTCATCTTCGGAAGACAGGTCAGGCAGGGCATTCATATAATCCCTGGCTGCCTTAAAAAACGTGGAAGCATAAACGAACTTAATGGCTTCCGTCAATTTACGGAACCTGTCGGCAATATCCACCTGATTGTTGGGGATCATTTTGGTTTCATAAATCCCTGCAAAAGGCCTTTCGAGCGTATCTTCGAGCAGGCTGGAAGATCTTACCGCCAGGGGCAGGTGAACCTGAGAGATCAGGGATCTCAGGTCTCCCAACACTTCAAACGGAAGCTCGGCTTTTTGAAACGCATGAGCGATCCGGTCGTCGGGAAGGCCCGAAAGAGCCAGCCCATATAAATCATTCCGTTTCATGAAAGCATCAAAAACGCCGGTCCGGATCACACATAAATTCGGAACCCCCACTTTGAACTCTTCGAAATGACCGGGATCAAAACCTTTTCTCAGGATCTCATTGATCCGCATCAATCCATGCGCCTTTCCTCCGATCTCTCCCATACCGACATAGGTAAGCCTGTTCTCCTCGTTATAGAAAGAACTTCTCTGAAATGGCAACAGAAGATCGGTATGTTTTTCCATTTTCAAAGCAATTTAGAGGTCTTGCCAATGCGGTTGCGTATAAAATTCAGGCTAAAGCGACTTACACCCAACCTCTGTCGTGGCAGGCATGGGCCACCCGGTTGACAGAAATGGCGTAAGCGGCGCTGCGCATAGACAATTTGTTTTCTGCCGCAAAATTGCTGACCGACAGATAGGCGTTGGTCATCTTGGTATCCAGTTTGCTCAGGACCTCTTCACGGGTCCAGTAGAAATTCATGTTGCTTTGAACCTGTTCAAAATAGCTGCAGGTCACGCCCCCGGCATTCGCCAAAAAGTCGGGAATGATGAACACCTTGTTTTTTTCCAGCACCTCAGAGGCTTCCGGGGTTGTAGGGCCATTGGCGCCTTCCACCACGATCTTCACCCGTTGGCTGACCTTTCCGACGTTATCCTCACGGATCTGGTTTTCCAGTGCGGCAGGGATCAGTACATCCACTTCCTGCTCCAGCCATTGGTCTCCCGGAACCACCCGGTAACCCAGAGCGGCGGCTTTTTCCTTGTCGATCCCGCCGAAAGCATTGGCTATGGATCTTAATGCTTCCAGATCAACCCCTTGCTCTTTTACAAACGCATACGAAGTTTGATCTTTCTGGTCCCAGGCCGACACACAGGTCACCTTACCGCCAAGTTGCATATACAACTCAATGGCATACTGGGCCACGTTTCCAAAGCCCTGAACGCTGGCGGTTGTATTTTCCGGCAACAGGTTCAGCTCTTTCAGTGCTTCGCGCAGGGTAATGATGGCGCCATATCCTGTGGCCTCAGTCCGGCCCAGCGAACCGCCCATTCCCACGGGTTTTCCCGTGATCGCACCGGGATATCGTGCCCCGGTCAGGATCTCATATTCATCCAGCATCCAAAGCATGTGTTGGGCATTGGTCATCACATCCGGAGCCGGAATGTCCATATTCGGGCCGATGTTCTTGTAAACCTGTCGGATCCATCCGCGGCAAAGGCGTTCTTGTTCATCGGAACTCAGGTTATGCGGGTCGCAGACCACGCCGCCTTTCCCTCCGCCCAACGGAATATCCGCCACCGCTGTTTTCCAGGTCATCCACATGGAGAGCGCCCTGACGGTATCTACCGTTTCCTGTGGGTGAAAGCGTACTCCGCCTTTGGCGGGTCCGCGTGCATCATTGTGTTGAATGCGGTACCCCTTAAAAACCTTGACGCTGCCGTCATCCATTTTAACGGGAATGAGGAAATGGAATTCTCTGACCGGATTCCTTAACAATTCACGGGTGGCTTCATCTAAACCAAGTAAGTCCGCTGCGTTGTCAAACTGACGTTGCGCAACATGGAAAGGATTGTAATTTGCTGATTTCATTGTCCTGATTTTTTTTGGGTTATTACGATCAAAAACAACCTGAACCTGAAAACTGACGGTTCCCTTCAAAGATAATTAAAAACAATAATTTTTTCTAAATAATCGAAGATTAGTTTATTATTTTTCAGTTATTTAAATTGATTCTTCCCATTTTTAAACCCCATGAAAATCATTCATAACACTGTTAAATAATTCACTTTGAATTTTTTAAAAATTCACTGGTGCAGGACCCCAAAAAAAACCAGGCACAATCCCTGGGCAGGTTTTACGAACCAAATCACAGCCGGGTTCTCAGGCCGGCAGTGTAACTTCATGAAAATACATGGCAAACGGGCGGTACAGAAAATGGGTCCATTTCCCGAACGGGACAATGATCAGAGCCCATTGCACCAACACGAGGAGCTGGACAACATAAATCCAGCTGTTATTTGCAAGGATGTTCATATCGGTAAACAAACGAACCCCAAATGCCGTCAGGCCCATCAGGAATAACCAGATGATGAAAAACCAGTCGCTGGGATGCGAATGTTTACTTATTTCTTTGTTTTTTTGAATACGGCGACGCATAAAATCGAAAGTAACCACGAATATCAGGGTACTTTCCAAATATCCCAAAAGGATGATGCCTGTGTTTTGTGTTGAAAACCAATCGAGAAAAACCGTGGTAAACAACAGGCTCAGGTAGCCCAGTACCAGTATGAAATGCTCGAACCATCGGACCTGGTTTTCGTCACAATCCAGTGTGCGTTTCTGCGTAAACATGTGAACGATCAGATCTGCCAATGTCTTCAGGTATTTCGCCACGGGAGCGCGAACGCCATTTTTGTATACCGTCAGCCACCACATGCGGATCAGGTTGGGAAACAGGATCAATGAAAAAACACAGACAATGGCGATCATTTCGAAAAGATGACCGTAATGCATCATGGGATCCAACTGAAAGTTTTTGGAAATCCCGAACCAGATCACCAGCATGGCCAAAAGAATGAACGCCACTGCAGAAGCCCACGGAGATTTGTAAAGCAACCCCGAAAGGCCCGTCCAGTCGTATCTGGCAATAAGCCAACGACGCAACGACATCATCAGCTCACCGGGATTTGCCTCCCGGGGACAGGTTGCGCTGCATTCTCCGCAATAATAACACAACCACGGATCAAGCGAAGCCTGTATTTCCTTTTCCAATCCCAGCACGCTATAGCGGACCATTTTTCTTGGAAAAGAATTGCTTTCATCCGACAAGGTACAAACTGCGGTACAATTTCCGCAATTGTACCAGCCATAGGCATCAAAAGCCCCAAACCGCTTCAGTTCGTCGGAAAACTCAGGATTGATCCTTGCCATGGTCTTTTACTTTGTAAAAAAAATATTCGTCACGGTCATCCATTCCGGACGCCTCAATATTTCCATATTTCAGCAAGCTCATCAATTGAAACATGACCTCATCTCTGGGTAAACCCGTTATTTCAGAAAGTTCCGGAACGGTTTTCTCGCCTTCTTTTAAGGCTTTGATCAGCTGGCGTTTGGTTTTGGTAAAATATTTCAGCCGTTCTGTGACCGCTTTCGGAATCGTTCTGGTTTCCTTCAGAAATTTTGCCGTTTTTCCTTTTTCAACATCCATGAGGCTAAATTTTAGGAATTAAATTATCGATCATACTTTCCACTTCCTCGTCCGATAATCCGATCAGGTTCAGTGCATTTTCCGGACAAACCGGAAGGCACATCCCGCAACCCTTGCAAACCGATTCATTCACTTTTGCAATCTCCTTTCCGTCGCGTTGAATTTTTTCAAAAGCGCTGTAAGGGCATGCCTCTTCGCATTCTCCGCACCATTCGCATGATGATTCATCCACAACAGCAATGGTAGGTTCCAGGGCCAGTTCGCCCGAAGCCACCAGTGCAAAGGATTTGGTAGCTGCCGCCAAGGCGGAGTTCATGGATTCCATAATATTTTTCGGGCCCTGACTGGTTCCGGCGATGGTGATACCATCGATCACCGTTTCCACAGGACGCAGTTTCATATGAATTTCATTAAAAAAATTATCCCTGCCTTTAGGAACCTTTAGCAAGCTGCCGATGGAATTGTCTTTTCGCGGAACCATGCCCGTGACCAGCACCACCAGATCGGCAGCCACTTCCAGTTCTTTTTTAGACGTCAGGATATCATTAATTTTCACAAAAGTCTGCCATCCTCTCTTTTCCACCACCGGCGGATCATCTTCAAAAGACTGCAGGTAAATATCCCCCAGCCTGGATGATTCATCGTACCAGACCTCGGCTTTCCCATAGGTTCTGATTCCTCTGTTAAAATGGTAGTTATGAACGTTCCGGTACTTCTGCTTTACGCGGATGGCCGTATGAATACAGGCCGAGCAACAATAACGTGAGCAATATTTGTTTTCACCTTCTGTCTGCCGGCTTCCCACACAATAAATGTAGGCGATGTGTTTTATCTCTTTTCCCCTGTATGTCAGGCGACCTTCACTGTAATGGACAATTCTTTTGAACTGGGGCAAGGTCACCACGTTGTCAATTTCACCATAACCAAATTCACCTTGTTTTGGCTCGTAGGGATCGAAACCGGTGGCAAGCAGGATCGAACCGGCTCTTAGATTGAGATAGTCTTCCTTTTGATTGAAATCAACACTTTCGCAGACTTTTTCACATTCGCCGCAACGGGTGCAGTTTTCCCTGTCGATCACCGGCAATTGGGGATATTCACTGGGGTAATTGTGATAAATGGCTTTCCGTCGCGTGATATTGAAATTAAATGCATCGGGAACCTCCACCGGGCATACCTCGGTGGCTTTTTGCAGGGCTTCCCGGTTGCATGCTGTTTTCATGTAACGGGGGGTCAACTTAACCCTGAGCAAAAAATTGCCCACACTTCCACTGTTTTTAACGACTTCAGCGCCGGTGAACAGGGTCACATTCGGATGTTCCATTACCTCGCTATACAGGCGGGTTACCAGTTCCTTTCCCGTTTCCTCGGTGAGACACAGATCATCCCACTGCGCCACACGCCCTCCTACAAAGAATTCTCTTTCGATGAGATATACTTCCGTACCGGATTCTGCAAGCTCGATGGCCGCTCTCATCCCTGCAACTCCCGCCCCGATAACAGCGACGGCATTGACAGATTCAACCCTGATCGGTTGCAAAGCTTCCGCATACCTGACTTTGGCAACGGCCGACTTCACCAGTCGGATGGCCTTTTCGGTGGCACCGGTTTTGTTATCGGAATGAGCCCAGGAAGACTGCTCCCGGATGTTCGCATGCACATAATTGTACTTGTTCAGACCGGCTCTTTCCACCACAGCCCTGAATGTTAGCAGGTGCAACTTCGGCGAGCAGGAAGCCACCACGACCCCGTCGAGCCCGTTGTTCTGGATATCCTCCACCATCTCTTTCTGGTTGGAGTCGGCACAGGCAAACATGGTGGTTTTGGAAAGGAATACACCGGCTTCACTTTCCGCTGCCTGACGGACTTTTTCGACATCCACATAATCCGAAATATTGCCGCCACAATGACAAATATATACCCCAATTTTTTTGTTCATAATGCGGCCCTCCTTAAGTAGCTGATTGTTTCTGCAGAAGCGGCTCCCCCAGATAAGATGGAATCCGGAATGTCCATGGGCCCCGTGGCCGTACCGGCCACGAAAACGCCTTCAATGCTCGTTTTGGCAGGGCTTGCCAGAATGTCTTTCTGATCGACAAAATGATAGGGATCGAGTTGCAGGTTTTCGTTGTTGAACATTTCCCGGATCCCGTTACCCGGCAACACGCCTACGGAAAGTACCACCATATCGTGCTCTGCTTCGTGTACTTTTCCGGTTTCGATGTCTTCATACCGTAAGATCAGATTACCATTTTCTTTTTCTGTAATTTTCCCAACCTTACCTTTGGTAAATTCCACACCCATATCCTGTGCCTGGGCATAAAACTCGTTAAAACCCTTTCCGAAAGCGCGGATATGCAAATAGTAAATGGTGACATCTGCCATGGGTAAAGCGCCCATCAGCAGCTGCGCCTGTTTGATGGAATACATACAACATATCTGGGAGCAAATCGGGTTTCCCACTGACTTATCGCGCGATCCGGTGCACAGCACATAGGCAATATTGTCGGGCATTTTGCCGTCGCCGGGACGCAATATGGTGTTAAAGGGCCGTGTGGGTGCCAGCTGGCGCTCCATCTGGATGGAGGTGAGCACATTTTTGTATTTCCCGTAACCGTACCGCGGTATTTTCAACGGATCGAAAAGATTGAATCCGGTCGCCAACACCACCGACCGGACCTTTACGGGAATTTGTTCTTCCACCTGAGTAAAATCGATGCACTGCGTCGGGCATACCCTTTCACAGGCCCCGCAAAGTGTACAGATTTCAATGTCGATGGCTGCAGCACGGGGACTGGCGATACTAAACGGAATATAAGCCGCTTTACGTCCTACCATTCCATACTGGTATTCATCTGTCACACTCACCGGGCAGGCTTCCTCGCACAACTGGCATCCCGTGCAATCAGGAACATTTACATAACGCGGCCTTTGCAGGATCAGCACATCGAAGCGTTGCGGACCTTTTTTCGTGATTTTTATGGGCTCCGCACCCGTCAAGATGGTGATGTTCGGGTGTCTTGCAATTTCCGAAACCTTGGGAGTTGTGATACAGGCAGCGCAGTCCAGGGTGGGGAATACTTTGCTGAGTAAGATCATTTTGCCGCCGATGGAAAGTTCTTTTTCCACAAGCAGGACCCTGTAGCCCAGGTTGGCCATGTTCAGTGCAGACTCGCCACCCGCAATGCCCCCGCCCACGACGAGCACATCAAATTCAGTTGCTTTGGTTATTTCATCCATCAACTTCAGGTTTTGACTTTGCCAGGTATTCCGAAAAACTTTTCACATGCTTCACAAAAGCTTCACTGCAAACAGAACAGATGGCCGCCATCTTCAAGCGGGCAGGATCCATATTTTTCTCTTTCATGATCTCCTGCGTCCGGCTCATCACCCGGCTGGTTTTGTCTGTACAGCTTTCCCCGTAAGGACAGTCTGTTCCGTCGGCAGCGATAAATACCCCGTCGAAACCCTGTTCAAAAGCATGCAGGATCCAT
>JBJKPL010000122.1:0-7699 GCA_046706345.1 Candidatus Sulfidibacterium sp. | reverse complement strand
CGTAAACACCGTTCTGGGCCTGCTGGAAATAATACGCTTTTGGGTTGTTGTCCACATTTTCGTGGATCTCGTTCACCCGCGGCAAGGGATGCAGTACCCGGAGGTTGTCTTTGGATTTTTCAAGCATTTTATTTTCAAGAACATACGAATTTTTTACCTGTTCGTATTCCATGGGATCCGGAAAGCGCTCGCCCTGGATCCGGGTCATGTACAAAATGTCGGCAAAAGGGATCACATCCGAAAGTTCGGTATACTGGTAATACTCCAACCCGGCATCCTTGATCCATTTTTTAACTGCGCTGGGCAGCTTCAGGATCTCCGGTGAAACCAGATGGAAGGTGGCATGGAACTTACTCAGCGCCTGGACCAGTGAATGGACGGTACGGCCGTACTTCAGGTCACCGACCAGGGCGATCTGAATGTTTTCGAGTGTTCCCTGTGTCTTCCGTATGGAATACAAATCCAGCAGGCATTGGGTAGGATGCTGGTTGGCGCCGTCACCGGCATTGATGATGGGAACCGGCGACACCTCACTGGCAAAGCGGGCACTGCCGTCCAGCGGATTCCGCATGACGATCAGGTCGGAATAATTGCTGACGGTGAGAATGGTGTCTTTGAGCGATTCGCCTTTTCTGACGCTGGACGTGTCGGCACTGGCAAAGCCGACAATACGACCTCCCAGATACTGTACGGCGCTTTCAAAGCTTAGCCGGGTACGTGTGGAGGGTTCAAAAAACAACGAGGCGATCACATAATCCGACAGGATCTTCTGTCGCGGATCTTTTTCAAATCCTTCGGCAATGTCGAGGACTTTGATGATCTCTTCCTTGCTGTAATCGGTAATGGAAACCAGACTTCGGTTTTTTAACTGGATCATGATTTATGGAGTTTGTGAATTTTGGGCAAAAAAAAAGACGACTGCTGTCGTCTGTCAATACGGAAATCCCTCTCATCCTGAGAAGCTACATGCCTGAAAAAATTGGTTCTTTCCGCCGCTAACATGAACAAAAATTTCTGTTACCGGGAAGCAAATATAAGCTATATTCAGAAGTAATTTTTTGTTTTTCAAATTATTTTTGGACAATGATTTTAACAGGATGTATCGAAAGATCTTCAAAACTCCTGAAGCTAAATCCTTTTCGACAACACGTGCTGCGGGCCCTTTCTGCCGTCCGCAATTTTACCGTCGTCGATAAAACCCGATTTTTGATACACCCGGTATGCACCCTCGTTTTGAAAATTTACTGCCAGCACCATTTCATCGAAGCCCTGAAAATGGACTTTTACATATTCGGACGCCAGTCTCATGGCTTCTTTACCAATCCCCCGGCCCTGAAAAACAGGATTGATGGATAAGGAACGGATCAAAACAGAATTGGGATTTTCCGTCAATCTGAATTTGTCGCTCCCGATATCCAGAATAAAAAATCCCACTGGCTGGTCACCGAAAAAAATGGCGATCAGCGTTTTTTTCGGGTCTTCCAGGTCTTTTCTCGTATTCAGACTATAATCCACGGTGACGGTAAAATTCGCCTGTTCTTCATTCAGCTCATAGGAAAGCGCTTCCAAAAAACGGGGGTCGTATTTTTCGAGTCGTACCATGAACCTCTTTTTTCCTCAGCTCAGTGCCGTTTGTATTTTGCCAGGAAAAAATCCTGATTGATCAGCATATAAAAAGCATAAGAATAATCCAGGTTCCGGTGGTTTAGGTCGTAATACGTTGAAAGTCTGACTTCCAGATTCAGGCATTTTCCGATGGTTTTTTGATACCCTAATCTGGAAACCCATAATTTCCGGATGGCCTCAGTATAGTTCGGGTAAATTTCAGAAACCGACTGGAAAAGATATTCCCCTTCCGGCGCGATGAATTTTTTTCCATACCAATAAGCCGTCATCAGGTTAAAGTGGTGAAACCGGTACTGAATTTTGGGATAAAGTCCGAAGCCGGTTCGAAAAGGCTGGTAGCCGGGTCGACCCGGATCGGGAAGATTCAGGGCATGGTAAAAGGCGATCAAAGGTTGAAATTGCAGGCTGGAAAAAGAATTCAGGTCATATTTAAATTTCAGGCCGGTCAGTCCGTTGAACAGGGTGGCCACATAATGCGGCCCGGGTTCCAGTTGTCCGCCCCGATGAGAAAACAGGAACTGAACCGGCAGGTCCACGTTCAGGTTGTGGCGGGACATCAGGCGGATACGCGTGTTGTTGCCCACCACCAGCCGTTCGGGGGCCGTATCTCCCGGAAGGATAAAATGGACCCAGTGCAGCCATAAATCGGACTGAATATTTTTGGTATGCAGCAGAAACTGCATCCCATACTCCACATGATTGGTATAAAACCGATCGTAACGAAACAACGGTTGCTCCAGATCGTGATTGAGGGTGCCGAAGATGTTGCCAAAGACGATTTCCAGCGAAGGGGCGGCCTGGTACTGAATGGAAAAGATCGGGATCACCTGATCGAAATGATCCAGTCCTGAATATTTTAGGGCAAAAACACCAGCGTTTACTTTTAACTGGGGGGTGAAATAATATTCCAGCGTCGGTTGAACATAAAACCCGATGCCGGTCAAACCGTAAGCAAAAGAATCGAAATATTCGTTGTTCTGAAAGAAGGAACTCCCTTCGAATCGTAAGCTCAACTGATGGTTGCAGGTATCACAAACAGGTGAATAGGTGCTGAAAGCATTTTGCTGGGCCAGCAGAACCTGTCCGCAGAGCATCACGAAAATGCCCAGGAATGAAAGGCGTTTAATGCGGATTGTCAATACTTTATGTTTTCTATTCGTGTACGCGATAGGTGTAGGTAATGATATTATCCGCCATGGGGATCAGTCTTCCGAGAAACTCCACCCGGAGCGGATTCTGTTGGAAAATCTCATAATTCGCATCGTTCTTGAACCGGAAGGTGAGGCAGAAATCATACGTGTTGGCATCGCCGTCGCCCGTCACCTCCAGCGGCTGACCCCAATCCATTTTCTGAACGGTTCTGGATTTCTCTTTCAGAGCCCGGGAAAGGTCATCCAGTGCGGTCTTATCCTTGGCTGTTACGCTGTCCTTGAATTTCACCAGGATCACCTGACAGATCTCTTTGGAAGGCTTGACGGCTTTTTCCGTTTTTTTGGCGATCAGCATGCCGGTGCTGGAGAGCAGGATAAAGGACAGTAACAAAATTTTTTTCATGGGAGTTCAGTATTTAAAAGATGAAATTACCCGACAAATGTAAAAAAATATGAATCCCGGTTTAAGACGGTTTCGCATTTTGTCAGGCCGAATTCGTATTTTTGTAAGACTGTTCCATGACCCCTTTCAAGTCTTTTCAACCCGGGGTCTTGAATTTATCAAGGAGGCAGTGCAATTTTTCAATCCTAATCTGATGAATCGTAACTCATGAAAAAAAATAGTATCTCAACCCTGGTGATGGGTGCGGCTTTGTTGATGATTTCCGTGAACCTGAATGCACAGAGTCATGTCGAGCCCATGGATCCCCATACCACCACCAGTAAGATCTCCACTTTTTTATATCTGCTGAACAACTATTATGTGGATACACTCAATGTGCCCAAAATTGTGGATAAAGCCATTGTCTCCACACTCCGTGACCTGGATCCCCATTCCGTTTACATCCCCGCCAAGGAGGTGAAAGAAGCGGAAGAATCTCTGAAAGGGAGTTTTGAAGGCATCGGCGTAACTTTTCAGATCTTTAAAGACACCATTCTGGTGGTGGCTCCGGTCCAGGGCGGTCCGTCCGATAAAGCGGGCATCATGGCCGGCGACAAGATCGTGACCATCAACGGTCAGCCAGCCGTAGGCCCGAAAATCACCAACGACTGGGTGATGGAACATCTTAGAGGGAAAAAAGGAACCATCGTCAAAGTTGGCGTTTATCGTTACGGGGTAGGTCATCTTCTTCATTTTACCATTACCCGTGATAGGATCCCCCTGACCAGCCTGGACGCTTCTTTCATGATGGACAAACATACCGGCTACATCCGGCTGGGGCGTTTTGCGGAGACCTCCAAAAAGGAATTTGACCGGGCTTTTGACAGTCTGAAGAAACAAGGCCTTAAAAATCTGATCTTTGACCTGCGCGACAATCCCGGCGGTTATCTGGAAACCGCGCAGGAAATCGCCAGTGAGTTTTTGGGCGACGGCAAACTGATCGTTTACACTCAGGGGGTCCATAGCCCGCGTCAGGAGTTGTATGCCACCGGAAAGGGGGATTTTCGCAAAGGTAAGCTGATCGTGCTGATCGACGAAGGCACCGCTTCCGCCAGTGAAATCGTTTCGGGGGCCCTGCAATACTGGGACCGTGCCCTTATCGTAGGCCGGCTTTCTTTTGGAAAGGGCCTGGTGCAAAGGCCGTTTTTTCTGCCCGACGGGTCCCTCATCCGGTTGACCATAGCCCGCTATTATACCCCTTCCGGGAGATGGATCCAGCGGCCCTATAACCAGGGGATCAATGCCTATTACAATGACTGGCAAACACGGATGAAACACGGGGAACTGTTTCATGCCGACAGCATCCATTTTCCGGATTCACTGAAATTTCACACACGAAACGGAAGGACCGTCTATGGCGGCGGCGGCATCATGCCCGATATTTTCATTCCCTTCGACTCCACAAGGTACGACGGTCTGTATACGGCACTGGTCACCAAAGGCATCTTCAACAACTTTGTCAACGAATACCTTGGTAGCAACAGGCAGAAGATTCTGAAGAAATATCCACATTTTCAAGCCTTCAATCACCGGTTTTCCGTTTCAGGTAAACTGTTCGACCACTTTATGAATGAGGCCAAAAAAGCCGGCATAGAAGTCAATCCCAAGGAACTGGAAACCAATGCCGGCTTTTTCAGATTGCAGTTAAAAGCCTTGCTGGCAAGGGATCTATACGATGAAAATGCCTATTTCGAGGTCATCATTCCGGCCGATGCTTCCATTAAAAAGTCTTTGGAATTAATGAACAGCGACAACGCTTTTGATAATTTAAAGATCCATTATTAGGCATCCATGGGAAATATGTACGTTCCTGCGTTCCACAATCCTTGCAGAATCCGTACTGAGCTCTAACGTTTGTGATTTGAACCGTTGTTAAAAAGTATTTATTACTTTTTTTCTTTGATTATTAAAAGTAATTCTTACTTTTGTTTAAAAATGCACCATGCTCACTCCTTACGAACTTCAGGATAAACATCTGGTAGCCATTGATAATGTGGTCTTTGGCTACGAAAATGAACAGCTGAAGTTGTTGCTTTTCCGGAGGAACATCGAACCGGCCAAAGGATCATGGTCGCTGGTGGGCGGATGGGTAAATCCCGACGAATCGGGAGAAGATGCCGCCTACCGGGTGTTGACGAACATTACGGGTCTGAGCGATATCTTTATGGAACAGGTTTCGGTTTTTTCCAAACCCGACCGGGACCCGGGGGGCCGGGTGATCAGCCTGGTTTTTTATGCGCTGATCGACATTCAGGCGCACAACCACCAGCTGGTAGACCGTTACGGGGCGCAATGGTGGCCCGTGAGCCAGCTGCCGGAGCTGATCTTCGATCACAACGAAATGGTGGAACAGGCGCTGGAGAAACTACGGATGAAAGCCAGTAGGGATCTGGTGGGCCGCGATTTGCTGCCTGAGGAGTTTACCCTCACGCAGTTGCGGCAGCTGTACAACACCATTTTTATGAAAGAATTCGACCCCGGGAATTTTCGTAAGAAGATCCTGTCGCTCCACGCCACGGTCCGGTTGAACAAAAAGCTCAGTTCGGAATCCAAAAAAGGCGCTTATTACTACCGTTTCAAGGATAAAGAGGAGTGGGATTTTACGGACCGGATCATCAATATTTGAAAGTCAGTGAGAAGGACTTTAACCATTCAAAATGAGAGAGGGAAAAATGATAGAAAAGATTCATCAGGTTTTTGAGGAAAAATTTGGTAAGGCTGCGTTGCTGGTGAAATCCCCCGGAAGGGTGAACCTGATCGGAGAACACACCGATTACAACGATGGTTTTGTATTACCGGCTGCAGTGGACCTCGGCAGTTATTTTGCCGTGGCGCCCAACCGGGTTAACAAGTTCCGGTTTTACAGCTTTAATCTGGAGGATTATTATGAAACGCCCGTTGCCTCTTATCAGAAATCCGGGAAGCGGTGGGCCAATTACCTGCTGGGGGTGATCGCCCAGTTTATGAAAGACGGCAAAACCGTTCACGGGTTCGACTGTGTGTTTGGCGGCGATCTGCCCATGGGGGCGGGGATGTCGTCGTCGGCTTCGCTGGAAACCGGGCTGGCTTTCGCCATCGATAACCTGGAAGACTTCGGTTATCCTACCTATGATCTGGTGAAGTTTTCACAAAAGGCCGAACATGAATACGCCGGTGTTCAATGCGGGATCATGGACCAGTTTGCCGTAATGCACGGGAAGCCCGATCACGTGATCAAGCTGGACTGCAGGAGCCTGGATTATGAACTTTTTCCTTTCGAGATGCAAGATCAGATCCTGATCCTCGTTAATACAGGAGTTAAGCATTCTTTGGCGGCGTCGGAATACAACAAAAGGAGACAGGAGTGTGAAGCAGGAGTATCCCTTTTGGGAAAATACGATCCCAACATTCATACGCTGCGCGATGCCAGCCTGAGTTTGCTCCATCGGCACAAGGATGAATTTGATCCGGTGATTTTCCGTCGCTGTGTTTACGTGGTGGAGGAGAACCTTCGTGTCGAACGTTCGTGCGAAGCTTTGTTAAAGGGCAATTTTGAGAAGTTCGGTGAGTTTATGTACGCCTCTCACGAGGGGTTGAAAAATGATTATGAAGTCAGTTGTGCCGAACTGGATCAGCTTGTGGAACTGGCCCGGAACGTGGACGGGGTATTGGGCGCCCGGATGATGGGCGGCGGATTCGGAGGTTGCACCATTAACCTGGTGAAAAAGGCTGCCATTGAGGACTTCGAAAGGACCATTCTGGAAAATTACCGGACTCCGCAGGGCGAAAAGCCCGAGATCATCCGGGTCACCATCGATGACGGTACACGGCCGGTTCAGCTGTCGGCTGTGGCCGGATAAAAAGAGAAATCAGTTTTTAATATTAATAAAAAGGAAGCAATATGAAAAAATCATCAACCTCAGGGGGAGCGCATGCCATTGTAACCAAGGTAAGCTTTATCGCGGCATTGGCAGGTTTGCTCTTTGGTCTTGACATTGCTTATGTCAACGGATCGCTGGACCTGATCGTCAAAG
Source organism: Candidatus Sulfidibacterium sp. (assembly GCA_046706345.1). GTDB lineage: Bacteria > Bacteroidota > Bacteroidia > Bacteroidales > F082 > Sulfidibacterium. The sequence continues at coordinate 467 of JBJKPL010000122.1, read as the reverse complement.
ACTTTGCGCTTACGACGTCCCAGTCCGAAAGAATTGCAGGCGTGTTATTGTTCGGAGCCTTTATCGGCGCCATCTTCAGTGGCTGGTTATCCAGAAAGTACGGCCGGAAAAAAGTGCTGCTGCTGGCCTCTTTAATTTTTGCGCTTTTTACTTTTCTCGGTGTTTTCGCTCCGACCTTTCAGGTATTGCTGGTGGCCCGGTTTATCATTGGCCTGGCTGTGGGTATTGCTTCTTTTGTGGCACCCCTTTATCTGTCGGAAATTGCTCCATTTAAAATCAGGGGCCGCCTGATCGCCATGTATCAGCTGATGATCACCATCGGAATTCTGGCCATGTTTTTGTCCAATGCCGCCCTGATGCACTTCGGCTCCTGGCGTCTGATGATGGCTGTGATCGCCATCCCCGCCCTGATCATGTTCATCGGGGCGTTGTTCCTCCCGGAAAGTCCCAGGTGGCTGGTGCTGGTA
>JBJKPL010000121.1:0-3323 GCA_046706345.1 Candidatus Sulfidibacterium sp. | reverse complement strand
CTGCAGGGCTTGTTCGTTCCGGATCTTTTCTTCGGCCTGCCGGTGACGAAGATACTGCAGGATCCGCAAGCCATCCACTTTGTTGCGGCAGGCCCGCACAAAATTGTCGCGGTCCTTATAATTTTTTCGCAGCGAGGCCCAGAGCCGGGCGGAACGGAATTGTTGTTTCAGGAAGTCGTCCATGGGTGTGGTCAAGTCTTTTTCGAACAACTCGGGAAACAGGCGGAAAGTCTCCCGGATCTCCTCAAAAAACCGGGGTTCATAGACGGGATAGGAACTCCAATCGCCGCGGCTGCCTTTGATCAACGCTGGTCCGGTGCCGAAGACCACCCGGTCGGAAAGCCGGGAAGAAGGAAAGGCGGTGGTGGGAACATATACCTCTACCGCGCCGTATTTCGCCAGCTTCTGCAGGAAATAAAAGTCTTCGCCGCTGAGTACCGGAGTCAGGCCTCCCGCCTTGCGGTAAGCCCATACCGGAAACGCCATGGCCGAACCCAGGGCCGTAAAAGCATACGGATTTTCGATGCGCAGCATGTTGAGCAGGAAACAACGCATGTAGATCTCGTAACGCAGGATCAGCCGGTCCTGAACCGGGTCGCCGGTCAGTTGATGATAATACGGCAGGGCCACACCCCAGACAGCGCGGTGTTCCTCGAAAAAATGCTTCAAGCGGCCAAGATAATCGGCAGGATAGAACGTATCGGCATCCATACTGACAATGAGGTCGTCTTCTTTCGCATGCGCGCTGATCCAGTCCATGATCTCCTTGCGGGCATGCCCTACCCCGCCCTTCTTCAGTGGCCATCCGTTGCCCATCGAGCTCCTGTCGATGATCTTCTTTGGGATCTCCTTATCGCTGTTCAGCATCTGCAAGCTGCGCAGGTTGTCTTCGCACCACGAAAAATAACGATCGTCCTCCCACCAATGATCATACTGATTTACACAGACCACCAAAAAAAAATCCTTTTCGTTCTGACTCTTCAGGATTCTTAAAAATTGTGAAATCGAAGCGGATTCGTTCAATACAGGTAAAGCAATGTAAACCATTCCGTTGTTTTTCGAAAACCCAAATCTAACAAGTTTTGCTCTTGAACCCTCCGTAAACGGAAAAGAAATTATGTTTAATTTTGGGATTATTCATAATTATTCTAAATAAAATGCAATACAATCCCATCATCGAAAAAATGCCGAAATACCTGAAAAACTTCGTTGTGGATCAGGACTACGCGCGATACACCCCGCGTGATCATGCGATCTGGCGTTATGTGATGCAACGGAATATTGCTTATTTGAGACATACAGCGCATCCCTCGTATCTAAACGGATTAAAACAAACCGGAATTTCCATCGACCACATCCCTTCCATCGACGACATGAACGAGATTCTGTCGAAAATCGGATGGGCGGCGGTATGTGTGGATGGATTTATTCCGCCGTCGATGTTCATGGCCTTTCAGAAATACCACGTGTTGGTCATTGCTGCCGACATCCGGCCCCTGAACCAGATCGATTACACCCCTGCGCCTGATATTCTCCATGAAGCAGCCGGTCATGCACCCATCATCGCCGATCCGGATTACTCGGATTATCTGGTTTATTTCGGAAAGTTAGGCTCCATGGCCTTCCCTTCCCGAAAAGACAACCAGTTGTATGAAGCCATCCGGCATTTGTCCATCTTAAAAGCAGACCCCACCACGCCGGCGGAAGAAATTCAGAAAGCCGTTGACGCACTGGAATATCTGAATACTCACATGGGCATGCCATCGGAAATGGCACTCATCCGGAATCTTCACTGGTGGACGGTTGAATACGGTTTGGTGGGAGATCTTGAAAAACCAAGGATCTACGGGGCGGGATTGCTGTCTTCCATCAAAGAGAGCAAAAGCGCCCTGGAAGCCGGAACGCCGAAAATCCCATATTCCCTGGATGCCATGGACTATGGCTTCGACATCACGCGGCCGCAGGAGCAATTGTTTGTAACGCCTGATTTTGAATATCTTTCTTATGTCCTGGATGAGTTTGCCTCGAAAATGGCCCTGAAGACCGGCGGTCTGGAAGCGGTCATGAAAGCCATCCACAGCGAAGGGGTTAGCACCCTGACTTTCAGCTCGGGACTTCAGGTCTCGGGACGTTTTACCGATGTCATTACCCACAAAGGCCAGGTAGCCTATGTGAAGAGTTCGGGCCCCTCGATTTTGTGTTACAAAAACAAACTCCTGCCGGACCACGGAGAAGAAAATCACCAGGAAGGATTCGGTGCTTCCGTGGGAAGGCTGAAAAATTCGAGAAAACCGCTGCGCCTTTTCAGCGACAGCGATCTGATGCAATCGGGCATCCAAAAAGGAAAACGGTGCAAACTGGAGCTGGAGTCGGAGGTTCTCATCGAAGGCACCCTGGCCTCGCTGGTGCGCAAAGAACACAAGATCATTCTGATGAGTTTCTCGGAATGTACCGTCCGGTACAAGGAGGAAGTTTTGTTTGAACCTTCCTGGGGAGTTTATGATATGGCCGTCGGAGAAAAAATTGTTTCGGCCTTTTACGGTCCAGCCGATCCGGAAGGTTTCAATCTGGAATTTGAACCGCCGGCAGAAAAAACGCACCGGTTTCAATATTCTGTCCGCGAAAAGCGACTTTTTGAATTATATTCCCGGGTCAGGGATCTGGAACGGCAAAATTTCAGGCTGACCGACCTGGAGTCCGTCTGGGACGAAATAAAAACAGATTATCCGGAGGAATGGTTATTGCCATTTGAAATACAGGAACTGTTAACAAAGTCTCAGGCAGGGCAACACATCCGTCAGGAAATCAACGGTCATCTAAAAGCGTTACAGGAAAAAAACAGGGAACTGTCCCATATTGCGGGTTAAAGAGCCTCAGGTTTCCAGTTCTACCCATTTGCCGTTGCGGGATTCTCCCAAAACGGCAATGTCTTTGGTGCGGGAATATTGAGCGATGGCCTTGAGCATCTCTTCCTTAGTGTTTCGCACAAGGACGATGCCGCTTTTTTCGCCTTTATTTTTAACTTCGATATAAAATCCGTCACGGTATCTTTTGGGTTTGGTAATAGGTCTTCCCATAGGATGTTTTTTAAATGCTCTAAATTGTCAGTCAATATTTTCAATAGCTAACAAATATAAAAATTATTGGATACAAAAAGAAAAAATCGGACACTAATTTCAGTGAATTTTAAGAATAATTTTGATTTTAAGATAAACCCTACTTTTCACCCGTTTAAACAGCCGAAATAATCGATAAATCAACAATGTAAAACACAGTAAGACAGCAAAAATTGTTCTCAGGAAGCCATGGCATCCGTTCTGTAT
>JBJKPL010000120.1:0-5302 GCA_046706345.1 Candidatus Sulfidibacterium sp. | reverse complement strand
CCCGATGGTTCTCGATGACGAAAACCTGGGGTTTTACCATGCTGCCGACGATGCTTTGTTTGGGGATCACCAGGCAGTCTTTGGATGTTACCGGGAAATTTACCTCGGCATACAAGCCTGATTTCAGCGGGATGCCCTGCGTGTTGTCCAGTTTGATCTCCACGTCGAAGTTCATGGTCTTGTCGGCTTTTACAGCAATGGCCGATACCTTACCTTCAAAAGAGCGTTCGGGGAAAGCCGGGACCGAAACCTTCACCTTCTCATCCTTCCGGATGTTGTAAATGTTATCTCCGTCCACCTTCACGTGTAATTTCAGTTGTGAATTGTCCACGATCTCACAGACCGGCATACCACCGGCAAGGAACTGCCCTTCGGTGACAAACTTCTGGTTGATCACACCGGAAATTGGCGCGGTGATGGAGGTGTTGTCCAGCGCTTTTTTGGCTTTGATGTAGTCGGCTTTGGCTTTTTCCAACCCGATCCGGGCTTCTTCCAGATCGTGTTTTGTGATGGCATCGCCGGCGCTGAGGCGCTGGTAGCGTTCAATGTCTCGTTCGTGTTGTTTTACATTGGCTTCGGCTACCATTTCTGCGGCGCGGATGGTCTCGTCTTCGACTTTTGCGATGACATCGCCCTTATGCACATAATCGCCCAGGTGTTTGTAAAGATGAATGATCTTCCCCTGCGTTTCGGAAACCACCGTCAGCTGATGGTTGGCTTCCAGCACGCCGTTGGTGGTAATAGTCCGGTCGATGGTAGACAGGTGTGCTTTTTCTGCTTTCACCGGAATGGCGCCCACCTTACGGGACGCGATGGCGATTTCCTGATTCATGACCCGTTTGTTTTTCCTGAGCTGGAAAAAAACGCCGCCAAGAACGGCCAGGGCAATGACTGCGATGATTACATTCCTTAATACTTTCATGTTATTTGATTTTTTTATTTTTCGTGAATAATGGACATCATGGAACCGGTCGCTTTTTTCATGTCCAGCGAGGCCACCCGGTACTTGAGTAATTGTTGATTGTATAAATTTTCGGCATCCAGCAACGACGACTGCACACTCAGCAGATCCGTCAGCGAGGCCATGCCTTCGTTAAAGCTGAGCTTCACCTGACCGTAAACCTGCCTGGCCAGTGCCTTGTTTTGCTGCTGGTCCTGCAGGCCCTTCCAGGAAGAGGCCAGCGCATTGACGGCATTTTCATAATTCGTACCCAGCTGCTGGGTATTGGTGTGAATATCTTCGTTCAGCTCTTTTAACTGCAACTTCGACTGCATGACCTTACTGTGGCGTTCTCCCGAACTGAAAATGGGAATGGTTGCCTGCAGCCCGTAAGAAGTGGAAGGCGATAGGCTGTTCAGTGTAAACTGGGTGGAATAAGTCTGGTAATTGTACCGCCCGAAGATTGCCAGGTTGGGATAGTATTTTGCCTGGTCTGCTTTGATCTTCAGCCGGGCCAGCTCCTGCTGCTTTATCATGAGCTGATAAGTAGGCAGCTGTGAGACGGAAAACTGCGGCACCACCGGCTTCTCCACCTGGTTGACCACCGCCCCGGTTGTGTCAACCTGCATCCGGGTTTCCAGCGGGATGCCGCAAAGGATCTTTAATATGCGTTTGCGGATCCTTATCCCGTCCTGCAGCGACTGCCGGTTGGTTTTCAGGTTGGCAATCTGAACCTTCACCCGACCGACATCGGTACTTTTGGCCAGGTTGTTCTGATACTGCAGCTCCAGCACCTTTTCCACTTTTTCCAGATTTTGAATGACGCCGTTGAGTGTTTCCAGACTGGAATAATTGTCCAGCAACTGAAAATACATCACAGCCACATCATAAACCACTTCATCTTTGGTCTTGCTGGCCAATATATCGTAGAGTCCCCGGGCGGCTTTGGCTTGTTTGATCCCCGTCCAGTATTGCTGGCTGTAAACCAGTTCACTCACCGTCACGTTGGAAGAAACCATGTGCAGGGCTTTTACGTTTTTAAGCTCCATCAATAAGGGCAGGATGCTCGGCGGCAGCTGGGCGGCAAAACCCGACGGAATGTTGATGCCGGCAATGCCCATGTGGGTGTAATCGATATTGCCTGAAACCTGGGGAAGCCCCTGGGCCGCAGTCTCCCGGACCTTATATTTGCTTTCTGACTGCTGAAAGGCCGCCTTTTTGATCTCTGAGTTGTTGGCGACTGCCTGCTCAAGCAAAGATTGCAGATTGTAAACTTTCTGCGCCGATCCCCGGAAGGGCAACGCCAGCAAACAAATCGCCAGAAAATAGGTTAAATGTCTCATATTTTAATTAATTGTGTTTTTGAATTAATTAATCCTGAATTAAACGATCCACGACAAACGCATCAGATCTTCTGCTGGAAATTTTCAAGGATCGTAATAAAATACCGCATGCCTTTGCTGATGGTCTTCAAGGCACAGGCATTTTTTGAATTGACATCCTTTTTCAACGTGATGACCTCGTCAAAGATGTCGGCGTCAGTCTGGAATTTTTTCTTCACGCCTTCAATCACTTTGTTGATGTCTGAGAAGGAGATGCGGAAATAACGCTTGCGGTCACCGGGATAGGTGATGTATTCGATGGCCTCACGAAGTTCCAGGTTTCGTAGGGCATTGCTGGCCGAACTCTTGCTGATCTTCATTTCTTCCACGATCTCCTCAAAGGTGTATTCTTCCTTGTCCATCACCATCAGCATCCCCAGGATCCGGCCGGCAACAGGCTGTAATCCCTGCTTTTCCAGATTGCGGCCAATCGTTTCGATCAACTCTTTTTGTCTGGTAATACGTTCCGATTCGTTCATGTGAATTTTTTTGCGGCAAAAGTATAGGTTTTTTTAGTTCGGAAACTACAGAACTAAATAAATTAACAAAAATTTAATTATTATTGTACAGGATTAAAGGAGCGGTTGAAAATGAGCGTTTTCCAGTAAAAAACCAATCCGATGAGACGAAAAATTAAATACGGTCTGGCCCTCAGTGGCGGTGGCGCCCGCGGTATCGCACATCTGGGGGTGTTGCAGGCACTGGAAGAAAATGCGATTTTTCCGGTGGCAGTTTCCGGTACCAGCATGGGGGCCATGGTAGCCGTAAGCTATGCTTTGGGGATTCCGCCGAAAGAAATTTTGGAATTCATCGAAGAGGAAGTGCGGCCCACGGCATTGAAAAACATGGATTTGAAACGCATGGGGATCTTCAATCTGAATAAGGTGGAGCATTTTCTCCGCGAAAAGATCCAAACCAATGACTTCGGTTCGCTGAACCTTCCCGTGTTCATAACGGTGACCAATCTGAATACCGGAAAATACGAGATCCGGTCCGAAGGCAAACTGATCGAATACGTCATGGCCTCGGCTTCCATTCCGCTGTTGTTCCGCCCGGTGCTCATTGATGGGGCGTATTATGTTGACGGCGGGGTTACCAAGAATTTGAGCGCAAAAATATTAATGGGAAAATGCGACAAGATCATCGGCGTTCATGTCAATCATATTTCGGAACAAACCGACTTTCACAGGATGAAAGATGTGGCGGTCCGGGTCTATCATCTGGCCATCCACAACACGCTGATCAACGAAAAAGAGTCCTGTGATTATTTCGTGGATCCACCCGATACCATCGGTTATTCCGCCCTGGACTTCGACAAAGCCCGAGAGATCTTCGATCTCGGATACCGTGAAGGACTGAAACTGGCAAAAAAACTGCAGGCCGACGAAAGCAATTTGCCTTTCTGGAAAGCACTTTTCAGGAAAAAACCGGGCTCATGAAATATTGATCGGTAACGCGAATTACTATTTGTGTTATTTCGCGCGATGATTTTAATAGAGGATACCATCGTTTCGGGCGACCTTTCCAAGACCCACTTTGTCTGTGATCTACACGGCTGTCATGGTGATTGCTGTGTGGAAGGGGATGCCGGTGCGCCGCTGGAAGAGGAGGAGATCGGCATTCTGGAAGACTACCTGGAGCAGATCAAACCCTATATGGCGTCAGGAGGCCTTGCTGTGGTTGAAAAACACGGTGTATTTGACTATGATATGGATGGGGAATTCGTGACGCCGCTGGTAGAAGACCGCGAATGTGCCTTCGTTTATTTTGAAAACGGCATCAGTTTCTGTGCCATCGAAAAAGCCTGGAAAGAAGGCAAGATCCCTTTTCAGAAACCCATCTCCTGCCATTTATATCCGGTGCGTCTTACCAGGCTCACGGATCATATTGCCGTCAACTACGACCATTGGGAGATCTGCAATGTGGCGCGTTTGAAAGGGGCCAAAGACCAGGTGCCGGTGTACCGGTTCCTGAAAGAACCCCTGATCCGGAAATTCGGCCAGGCCTGGTACGAAAAGCTCACCGTGGCGTTTGAGCAGGAAAACAAAAGCTAAAACCACAGTTTAAGCCGCGGGCGGCTGCGGGGTCGATGCCATGGACCCCAGCTCCTTATCGATGTGAAACAATCCCGTTTTGTCGTTGCCTACCAGTTTGATCTTATCCAGGATATTCCCGGCTAGTTTTTCTTCTTCCAGCTGTTCCGAAATGAACCATTGCAGGAAATTGCTGGTGGTATAATCTTTTTCTTCTACGGCCACCCCGTAAATATGATTGATGTGCCCGGTGATATATTCTTCGTGATCCAGGATCTGTTCAAAGAGGTCCTGTAAAGAGCCAAAGTCAGAAGCAGGTTGCTCCTGGTCCAGTAACGCGGCCTTGCCACCGCGGTCGTTCACATAGTGAATGATCTTCATCTGGTGCAGGCGCTCTTCCTCCGAATGCCGGTACAGGAAAGCGGCCGCGCCCTGAAATCCGTTTGCTTCGCACCAAATGGCCATGGAAAGGTACAGTCGGGATGAAAACTCCTCTTTCTGGATCTGTTTGTTCAGGATCGATTCGATATTGTTGTTAATCATGGTGGAATGTTTTTTTCGGTGCTAACAAAGTTAACGGATTTTTGTACCGCGTGCAAGCGAAAATTGCGCCGGCTTCCTGTCCGATTCCTGGTTACTGCTCCGGATGAATTTTTCCGGCTTTCGGGCCTTAAACAGTCAATAGCCGAAACTTTTTGGGAAAAACCAGTCCAAACAAAAAAGGTTGTCTCCCGGGAGACAACCTTTGATGGTGTTGTAAAAATCTATGGCTATCCTTTGAGTGCTTCGGCACCACTGACAATCTCGAGGATCTCGGTGGTGATGGCGGCCTGCCTTGCCTTGTTGTAGCTTAAGTTGAGCTCCTTCAGCAGCTCAGAAGCATTTTCCGTGGCCTGATGCATGGCCGTCATCCGGGCGCCGTGTTCAGCTGCAAAGCTGTCCAGAAG
>JBJKPL010000119.1:0-5353 GCA_046706345.1 Candidatus Sulfidibacterium sp. | reverse complement strand
CTTCCACCCTGCTGTTTTCGCCCACGGTTACGGGCATCAACAACCTGGTGACGGAAGGCTTTCAGAAAGACAGCCTGCCGCCGTTCTCGGCCGATCACCCGGGCATCTTCCACTGCGGCGACGTGATGTACGACAACAGCCTGTATTTCGAGACCGTGGCCCGCGAAAAGAGCGACGTGCTGAAAAGGCTGGCGCTTGAAAATACGCCGTTCTTCCTGGCTACCGTCCACCGCGACAACAACACCGACCAGCCCCAGCGGCTCCATGCCATCTTCGGTGCCTTCGATGCGCTGACGCGCGAAACGCGACAGACCCTGGTGCTGCCGCTGCACCCGCGTACCGCCAAACTGCTGGAAAAAAACCTCCACCGGTCCCTCTTCGAAAAAGTCAGCACAAACCCCTGGATAAAACTCGTCCCTCCGGTATCGTTCCTGGACATGATCCTGCTGGAAAAGCACTGCCAGATGGTCTTCACCGACTCCGGCGGCGTGCAGAAAGAAGCCTATTTCTTTGGCAAACCCACCGTGATCCTGCGCTCGGAAACCGAATGGAAAGAGATCGTCGACCAGGGCTGCGGCATCATCGCCAACGCTTTTCAGGAAAACATCCTGCAGGCCGCCCGCTATTTCCGCGGCAAAGAAGGGCAACTGGAATTCCCTCCGTTGTTCGGCGACGGCAACGCCGCCGAATTTATTGCGGAGACGTTGTTGAAGAACGTCTGAACCACCTGGCTTTTCAAAGAACGGATGCCTTGTCGTCCCCCGCTCTCCGCCTCCGCTTTCGGGTCTCCGGAATATTCTGAAGTTTGGGATTGTCAATAAGCATACGAACCAAACGTAAGATCATGTATCAGAAATCCATCAGATTCACACTTTCGCTCATGCTGCTCCTGGGATGCAGCTGCTGCACCAAGGCGCCGGCAAGCGCCGGCCCCACCGACGGCAACCCCTCCGGCACGACAGGCTATCCCATTGCAGGTACCGGCCAGACACAATTTTACGACAACACCGGCGTGATCTCCCAGCCTGCGCCCGGGAGCACGTTTTACGGTCAGGATGCCAGCCACCCCGGTCCCACCCCCCGGTATGTGGACAATGGCGACGGCACCGTCACCGATGAGGTGACCGGCCTGATGTGGTCGCAGACCGCCGACCTGAACGGCGACGGCACCATCAATTACGATGACAAACGCTCGTATCAGGATGCGCTCAACGGCGCTTCTACCTTTAATTTGGGAGGCTATACCGACTGGCGGCTGCCCACCATCAAGGAGTTGTATTCGCTGATCATGTACTACGGAGCAGAACCGAATCCGACGGCCACCAGTCAGGGAAATGCCATCCCGTTCATCAACACGCAGTATTTTGACTTTGCCTACGGCGATCTCAGCGTGGAACGGATCATCGACGCCCAGTATGCCACCGCCACGCTGTACGTCAGCACGACCATGAACGGCAATCAAACCATGTTCGGCGTCAATTTTGCCGACGGACGCATCAAGGGCTATCCGGCAGCAGCGTCGATGAAAAAATACTATGTAATCTACGTCCGGGGCAACAAAGACTACGGCAAGAATGAATTTGTGGACAACGGCGACGGCACCATTACCGACAAAGCCACGGGGCTGATGTGGATGCAGGACGACAGCGGGAAAGGCATGACCTGGCCCGACGCCTTGTCGTATGCCGAAAACATGAATTTCGCCGGACACAGCGACTGGAGGCTGCCCAATGCCAAAGAGCTGCAAAGCATCGTGGATTATACCCGCTCGCCGTCCACCACCGGTTCCGCGGCCATCGATCCGCTGTTTCACTGCACGCAGATCACCAACGAAGCGGGTCAGGCCGATTATCCTTATTACTGGAGCAGCACCACCTTTTGCTCCCAGTCGCCCGACAACGGAACCCATGCGGTGTATGTGAGCTTCGGCCGGGCCATGGGATACTGGCAAGGCGCCTGGATTGATGTGCACGGCGCCGGGGCCCAGCGGAGTGATCCCAAAGTTGGCAACCCGGCAGATTATCCTTACGGCCATGGTCCCCAGGGCGATGCCATCCGCATTTACAACTACGTAAGGCTGGTCAGGAATGAATAAACGGTGGCCAGACGATCGTTAAAGGCTAAAGTGTAAAGTAAAACGGAAGACGGAAGTCCGAAGAAAAAAGGTTGTCATCTCGAACCTTCAGGCCGGTAGTGCGTAGGAGTGAGAGATCTCCGGTGTGAAAGGGGTCTCGCTCAGGGGATTTCTCTCGGATCGAAATGACAGGTTCTTTCCCCAGGAACCCTATCAGGGCTATCCCGGCAGGAGCGTCGCACGCCCTGACAGGGTTTCCTCCGCTCCCCCCGGCCCGGATGGAAGTGGCAGCGCCCGGCAGCGCAGACCGATGTGGAGTAAGGAAGCAAGGGCGACCAGCGGAAGCCCCTTGAGGCCTGTAACGGAACATGGCCTCCGGTGCCGGGACTAGAGCGGACAGCCGGAAAAGCCGCCCAGAAAAGTGACCGTGTGATCCCGATGAATCGGGATGACAAGGTGACGGTGGGATAACAGGCAAATAAATCTGATATTTTTGTCTTAAAACTCCGGTATTTAGGAAATATTTTCTACTTTTGCACTCCGAATTTTTTAGTTATTAATCAATTAATTGACACAGTAATGGTAAATCAGTATGAAACCGTTTTCATTTTAACTCCCGTTTTATCTGAAGATCAGGTAAAGGAAGCGGTAAAGGATTACGAAAAGCTCATCACCAGCAACGGCGGTGAGATTGTGAATCGTGAGAACTGGGGGATGCGCAAACTGGCCTATCCGATCCAGAAGAAATCGACCGGTTTTTACAATTTGTTTGAATTCAGAGTAGAAGGACAATACATCGATAAGCTGGAGACCCAGTTCATCCGCGATGAAAAAGTCCTCCGCTTTTTGACCGTGAAACTCGACAAACACGGCATTGCTTACAGCGAAAAAAGACGCCAGAAAGCCAAGGAACAAAAAGCCGCTCCGGAAGCCGAAGACAAAAAAGCTTAATCTATTTTGACTTTACACCAAAAAATTTAAAAACATGGCACAGAATTCAGACATAAAATATTTAACTCCTATTGCAGTAGATACGACCAAGAAAAAATACTGCCGTTTTAAGAAGAACCACATCAAGTACATCGATTATAAAGATGCGAACTTTTTGCTCAAATTTGTGAATGAGCAGGGTAAGATCCTGCCCCGCCGCCTGACCGGTACTTCCACAAAATACCAGAGAAAGGTTGCCAAAGCCATCAAACGGGCCCGCCACCTTGCGTTAATGCCTTATGTAGCTGACTTATTAAAATAAAAGGAGGGGAAAAAACATGGAGATTATTCTAAAACAAGATGTAACCGGTTTGGGCTATGAAAATGACCTGGTTAACGTGAAAAACGGATACGCCCGCAATTATCTGATCCCGCAAGGCATGGCCATCATCGCCGATGCTTCTGCCAAGAAACAACTCGCTGAGACCAAGAAACAGCAGGCTTACAAGGAAGAAAAGATCCGCAAGGAAGCCGAAGCCCTGGCCAAGGAGCTGGAAGGCACCACGCTGACCATCGGCGTGAAAGCCTCCACCACCGGCAAAATTTTCGGTTCGGTGAACAACGTGATCATCGCCAACGCCATTCTGGATCAGAAGAAACTGGAGATCGACCGCAAAAAGATCGAAGTTGCAGGCGATTCCATCAAGGAAGTGGGTCAGTACACCGCCAAGGTGAAACTGCACCGCGACCTGGCTGTTGAAATCGCCCTGGACGTGAAAGCTGAATAAGTCGCAGACTTTTTTTGATAACAGGAACCCTTGCCTTTCGGTGAGGGTTTTTTTTTGCACAATCGAAAGACAGTGGTCAAACAGTGGTCAAACAGTGGTCAAACCATAGTCAGACGGTTGTCACACAGTGGTTAGACGGTTATCAAACAATGGACAGACAATGGTGAGATGATTGGTAAACCACCTCTGTCCCTCTCAGAAGGGGGAAATCAATAAATTCCCGGGTGTGCGCAAGCCACCAGGACCGGCGGGCGGAGTCAGCGGGAATGAGCAAATGGTTACGAGGCGGAGCAAAGGCGCTTGCCGTTCTGATAAAAACCATGGGCGGCTACGCGCAAGCGTTTTTATCAGCCTACTTTGCCCGAATCGTTGCATTTGATCAGGGAGCGAAGACGCATCGGTCCTGGCCTCCTTTCTTTGGTTCGTTTCTTTGGAGGATGCAAAGAAATGAACAACACAGGCATTTGTACAATATGGGTAACCTTTCCGGTTTAACTCCTAATCTATCCAATAAGTTAGACAATAGTCTGACCATTGCTTTGCTATCGTATGACTATCGTCATTAATTTCCGATATTTGCATCATGATCAGCAAAGCCAAAATCAAATTCCTGCAATCGCTGCGGCAGAACAAATACCGCAAGGAGCACGGTGTTTTCCTGGCGGAAGGAAGCATCAACGTGGATGATTTCCTGAAAGGCACCCTGACGGTACAGGAAGTGTATGCGACGGCACCATGGATTGAAAAGCACAGGGAGTGGTTGACTGGGAAGACGGTGGAGTCGGTTTCGGCGGCGGAGCTGGAAAAGATCTCGGCGCTGAAGAACCCTTCCGAGGTGGTTGCGGTAATCTCAAAACCGGAATATCCCCTGCCGTCACTTACCGGAATGCAACATTATGTCCTGGCATTGGACGATTTGCGTGATCCCGGCAACCTGGGCACCATCATCCGCACGGCCGACTGGTTCGGCATCCGGGATATCGTCTGCTCGCAGGAAACGGTGGATGCCTATAATCCCAAAGTGGTGCAGGCCACCATGGGTTCGCTGGCGCGGGTACGTGTACACTATACGACCCTCACGGAATACTTTAGTCAAAAGCCGGCGGAGCTGAAGCTCTTCGGGGCCACGCTGAGCGGCGTGCCTTTCGGGTCGGTTCCGAAACCGGGAAAGGGAATCCTGCTGATCGGCAGCGAAGCCCATGGCATTTCAGAAAAACTGTACCCTTTTATTGACGAACAGATCCGTATTCCAGCGGCACCCGATGCCGGTGCAGAATCGCTGAATGCAGCGGTAGCCACCGCCCTGGTGTGTTATGAGTTTACACGCGGCTGAAAAACATTCTTAATTATTGTGAAAGGCGCTCCTTTTTATCCGGATATGCCTTATCTTTGCAGTACAAAACTTGAAGAAAATGTTTTTACAACTCTTTATAGTATCGATCGCACTGATGGCCATTGCCTTTTCAGGTTTTGCCATTAAAATGTTCTTTATCAAAGGCAGCACCTTCAAGAAACAGTGTACCAGCTCCATCAAAGACCCGAAAACCGGAAGGCATATGGG
>JBJKPL010000118.1:0-1867 GCA_046706345.1 Candidatus Sulfidibacterium sp. | reverse complement strand
GATGCATTTGCAAAGAAATATTTCATCGCACACAAAGTGCTGTATCGGAATGTTCAGTATGTGGAAATGTTCAGGAGTTTTTTTAAATCTTATTTCCATTCGACGTTAAAAGATCCGTTGAATCAGGATCAACTGGCTCAGTCGATGGCCCTGGGCAATTATGAAAAAATGGACAGCGTTTTTGCCAAAGTATCCTTGCTTGCAAGCGATGCCCGGGTAAGGGAGCTGGTGGAACTGGTTTCACTTGAAAAATATTTTTATCACAACGATTACGACCGGTGGTCCCTTCTGCGCATGTTTCAGCGTATGGGTCGTGATTGCCGGTATGCGGAAAACCGGAAAATTGCACAAGATTATTACCAGAAGCTCAAACAAATGATCCCGGGCAGTCCGGCGCCTGAGTTTGAACTTCCGGATTTCAACGGCAAAGAGTATAAGCTGGAAAGTTTCCGGCATAAATTTGTGTTGCTGGCCTTTTTTAAAACCCAGGACCCCATGTGTGAAAACCAGATGACCTACCTGAAAAAGATCGCGGATCAGGAAGACGAAGACTTCACGCCGGTGGTCATTTTGGTGGGGCAGCATCCGGATTATTATGTGAATGCCGATCTTTCCGGTCAATATTCCTGTCCGTTCCTGTTGCTTGGAAAAAATATTTTGCTGCTGGAAAAATACCAGGTGATGGATTATCCGTCTTATGTGCTGTTAAACCCCGATGGGACCATTGCCATGGCCCCGGCTCCAATGCCCGAAGAGAATGCTGTTCAGCGGATTTCTGCCTACATTTCACAATATAAAAAAAACGTCAAAAATTGACATGCTTTCAATACCTTTGCAAAAAATTACCTGTCCGAAAAAGTTGTTTAGGAACGATAGTTGATAAGACAGATGTTCAATACTTGAAATACGATGATTGGATTTATTAAAGGCCTTATTGGTGACAAGGATACGCGCGACCGGAAAGCGATCACCCCTTATGTGAATAAGATCAAGGATGCTTACGAAGGGATCAAGAACTTAAGCAATGATGAGCTTCGTGCTAAGACACTGGAATTCAAACAGAAAATTAGTGATTACATTGCTGCGGAAGAAAATGAAATTGCCAGCCTGAAACTTCAGGTAGAAGATAATTTTGATATCGACATCGAGGAAAAAGAAAGTATCTACGAAAAACTCGACAAACTGCAGGCAACCAGTTACGAGAAAACCCAGGATATCCTCGATCAGCTGTTGCCCGAGGCTTTTGCGGTGATGAAAGAAACGGCCCGCCGTTTCAAAGATCACAAAGAAGTGGAGGTGACGGCCAACGACCGTGACCGTGATCTGGCTTCCAAACTGGATAACGTTTTCATCAAGGGAGACAAAGCCTATTACAAGAATCAGTGGATGGCCGGGGGTAACATGATCGTCTGGGATATGGTTCACTATGACGTTCAGCTCTTTGGAGGCGTGGTACTCCATCAGGGGAAAATCGCGGAAATGGCCACCGGTGAAGGGAAAACCCTGGTGGCAACCTTGCCGGTTTATCTGAATTCCCTTCCGGGAAAAGGGGTGCACGTCATTACGGTGAACAATTACCTGGCAAAGCGTGACTCCGAGTGGATGGGCATGTTGTTTCAGTTTCACGGGTTATCGGTGGATTGCATCGACAATCACGAACCCAATACCGCCGAACGGCGGAAAGCGTATCTTGCCGACATTACTTACGGTACCAACAACGAGTTTGGTTTCGACTACCTGCGTGACAATATGACATCCGACCCGGCAGAAATGGTCCAACGCGATTTCATATACAGCATCGTCGACGAGGTCGACTCCGTATTGATTGACGATGCCCGGACCCCGTTGATCATTTCCGGACCCACAC
>JBJKPL010000117.1:0-7954 GCA_046706345.1 Candidatus Sulfidibacterium sp. | reverse complement strand
GCCTGAGAAAGTGCATCCTGCCAGGAGGACTACCAGCCATAGAACAGGAAAGAATCTTAATTGCTTCATAGGGATGTTTTTTAGCATTTCATGATTTTAAATGCAGACCGGAAAACAAAAAATTATCTTTTCATATGCTCCAGGATCCGGTTAAACCGGGGCTGGATCACCCAAACTCCCAACGGAAATAACAATAGCAGCAAGGAAAAGGGCATGAGCTCTGTGATCCGGGCTTCGCGTCTCAACTCTATCGACCGGATCGATTTGGGAATGATATACAAAATATAGATCAGGGCCATCAAAGTCAGCGGGATGATCACAAACGAGATCCAGCGAGGGAAGACCATCCCTTCGGCCGAAAGCCGTTCCAGGTTGATCTCCGCATGCCCGATGATGCTCAGGGCAATCGCGATGATCAGAAAACGGCTCCGGAATTGAAAGGGCGGGTCCGGAAAGTTGTTGATATACAAACCCGTGATCAGGATCCATAGGAAAAACAAGGTCATGGTGATGAGGTTGGCAATCACCGAGATCTCCAACGGCGTGGCCCAACCCACCCCAAGGTGGATCATCCGCAGCAGCCAGTCACAGAGGTACACGGAAAACAGGATCAAAAATACCTGCCAGTGTCTGAGTTTTAGGATGGTTTTCATAATGGGTCGGATTTATTTCCTGTTGTCAGTGTAAGGCTGAGATAGCCAAGGCAATCACGATTCCCACGACGTACAGCGACAATACCACAATCAGCATAATACCTGAAAACTGATACAGGCGCTTCAGATTCAGAAATCCGTTGTTCAGGGTGTTCTGGTCATCAGACCTCAGTCCCGCCTTGGCTTTGGAAGAAAATTTGTACAGAAAATGGACCGGAAAAAAATAAACCACTGCCAGCACCAGATAGATCAGGTACAAATAATGGCTGATCCACGAAATTCCGGGCCGCTCGTAAGCCGATGCCAGCGTGTCCCGGATCGCCAGCATGACGATGGACGCCAGTACCATCAGGCCGACGCCGATGTATCCCATGATTGCCAGAAAAAGACCCCATTTGGCGGTGCTTTCCACGTAAGCCGTTGTTTTGTCGTCAAATACCAATCCTGTTTTTTCCTGAAATGTTCCTTCCGAATTTTCCATAATGAATGTTTTTAATTTTTTGGAGAACGATGTGAATAAATAAATCTTCAATAAGATTCATGCCTGGTTTTTTGGGCATGGTAAGTTATGCAATTTTTTAATATGAAAAGGGGATCAGCCGCCGGCTTCGCTTTTTGGAATTTTTGGGAAGTTTCCGTGCCTCGGGCGGTATTTTTTACCAAGTAACACGCTGTTGCTGTTCGCTGTTGCCGATCAGCGTTTCGAGTCGTGACCATTTTGTCTTTTCCTGCTTGGCCGACAAGTCCCAGTAAAAGGCAGTTCTTTGGTAAGAAGGAGCTTGCTTTTTGAAAAAATCCCAGGCCGATGGGTTTTCTCTGAATTTTTTCTCAAAATCTTTCGGAAGCTTTTTGGGGCGGTTTTCGAAGCTGTAAACCCCCGATCTGGCCTCCTGGCGCTGTTCGAAGGCTTGCAGGCCTGCCGGTTTCATGCGCCCTTGTTTTTTGAGATCGTTTACCTTTCTGATATTGACGGTACTCCAGTTGCTGGAGGTATTTCTCGGCGTGAACCGGATACTGTACCGCTCCTGATCGATCGACCTGCGGATGCCGTCAATCCAGCCGAAACACAGTGCTTCATCTACCGACTGCGGCCAGGTCATCGAGGCTTTGCCGCTGCTGACTTTGTAAAAACCGACCAGGAGTTCTGTTTCTTTTGCGTGGTTTTCTTCCAGCCAAAGCCTGAATTCCTCAGGATTTGAAAAATATACCGGTTCCTGATCTTTTGAATTCATAGCCGTTCAGCCCTTTCTTTTTCGTGATTCATCGCGGCTAGGCAGCCGATGGGATCCCGTGGCTTCGGCCTGGGCGATATATTTTTACCACGTTCCCTTTCGGAGCAACTTATCCCAACGCCCGGTCGAAAACCTTTTGTTCCTTGACTTCGATAAAGCCGAATTTTTTATAGAATTGATGCGCCTCGTGGCGTTGTGTGTTGCAGCGAACCCGCACTTTGCGTTCGCCCTTCTCGCGGGCCCAGTCCATAACCTTTTCCACCAGACCCCGGCCGGCCCCCTTGCCCAAATGTTCCTCATCCACCACCAGTCCGCCGATTTCCACATACGGCCCCGATTCTACCCGCAGGGTGCGGAAAGCATGAACCCAGCCAATGACATAAGTCCCCTTCTCTGCCACAAAAAAACACTGATCGGGGAAACGGCTTATTTCCTCCAGCCGTTGCCGGATCTTCTCATCGGTGGTCTTGTAACCCATTTGCCAGGTAAGTGCAGTGATGTATCCTGTATCTTCTGGACGTGCTTCTCGTATTTCTAGTCTCATCCGGGGTTTAATTTGGTTTTTCTTCGATTAAAAACGGTTGATCTTTTCAGTGGGGAAAGATAAGATTTTTTATTTTGAAAAGAGCCATTATTTCTTCTCCAGCAGTTTTTGGATCCAGGTTTCACGGTCTGCGAGGATGAGATCGTATTTCTTCCCGGCGGTGGTGAGGATGTGGATGCGGTTTTTGAAGAAAAACAAGGCTTTCTTTCGCAGGATTCCACCGATATCCTCCCGGCCCAGACTGGTTTGCCCCTTTTGTATGTTGAAGTTGTGTGACAGAAACACCAGCCGCCGGTCGGTCAGGAACAGCTTTCCGCCGACCCATTCGATTCCGCGTCGCAGGTTGGCAGCCCCTTCATGCTCCACCTTTTCGCCTACCTGTAGTTTGAGGGCGATAAGGTTTTTATTCCGAGGCAGGTAGTCTGCCAGCAGGAAAAAGCCAACACCATACAACAGGGTAAAGATCACTCCCTCCAGCAAGGTTTGCCTCAGGTCGGGCTTTTCTTCCCCAATCAGGTGGGCCAATACATACAGGGTGGCAGTAAAGATCGCACCTGCCATTAGGATCAGGATGATCCTGTACTTCCAGTTGATTTTGTTTTCTGATTTTCTCATGGTGTTAATTTCAGTCGCAGTAATCTGTTATGCTGATGATCAGATTGTCCCGAACCCGATAAACGGACCGTCCGATGAGTTGAATGGTATCCCCCGCTTTGAGCTCATCAGAAAGATCGCGCGCCAGCAAGCCGAAAAAATCCACCGTCAGCTCGATCGCCTCTTCATCGAAACAGGCTTTCAGGATCTTCTGGTTGCGGCTCTGGAAATGTTCTGCCGCCTGCGTGGCCTGTTTCCTGAAGTCCTCGATACCCTGAACAGACAGGATCGTTTTACCATTGGCAATATTCTTAAAACTGATGTCCTTGTGCACATGCCGGAGCATGCCTTCAATGTTGAGGTTATTGTAGGCATGAATGAATTTCATGACGGTTTTCAGCCCTTTCGTGGTGTCCATTGTTTTTGCCTTTAAAGCGTTGACCTGTTTCCATAAAGATAGGCATAAAAACAATACAAAAGAACTTCCTTGTTGCAATAAGACAGTATTTTATGCCTTTGCCTTTTGGGACAGGAATCGCCGGGTAAGCCATTTTCTGATCGGAATATCATAGAATTTCAAGCTGCCGTACGCGATCGTGATGGCCGCGATCAGCACCAGCAACATAATCGGGTAAGCTTGTTGCTGGGGAATATGACGGTCCACGACATACGAGGAATAAATGTAGATCAGCGGATAATGTGTGATATACAGCGGATAGGAGATGTCGCCCAGGAAAGTGGCGGCTTTTTTCATGACCTTGCCCTTCACCTCTCCGCTGGCGCCCAAATACACGATCAGCGGGAACATCACGATGATGGAAAACGACTCGTAAATGCCGTTGGCCCATGGATGGTTGTGACCGCCGACACGGGGAAAGACCAGAACGGCCATCACCAGCAGGCTGCACCAGACAAAGGCATGTTTGAATTTTCCGGGCTTGCTGATCCGCGAAAGCAACAGTCCGGCAAAGAAAGGATACATCAACCGCGTGAGACCGATGCGGAACTGGGTGGCATCCAGCGACCAGCCACCGATGACATCCCCCTGGTGACTGAAAACCGCCAGCTGCACCAGTGCAATGCCGGCCAGAAATACCAGGAACGCCAGCCATTTGTTGGAGAACTTCCGGATGAACAACCCATACCGGAGGTTGGCCACATATTCGAAATAAAGCGACCACGCCGGACCGTTCAGGGGGTGCATCTCGCCCCAGCCGCGGATGTCCATGGAACCGGGCACCGGCAGCAACGTAAATCCGATGAGCATGATCCCCAGCAGCTTCCACAACGGCGTATGGCCGATCTGGGGGAACAGGATCGGAGAGGCACTGAGGTAATATCCGAGGGCGCCGATCACCATCCCCATGATGATCATCGGATGCAGCCGGATCAGTCGGCGTTTGAAAAAATCTTTCAACCCCATCTTATGCCACCGGTCGTCGTAAGCATAACCGATCACAAACCCCGACAGCACAAAAAAGAAATCCACGGCCAGGTAGCCGTGATTGATGATCTGGTTTACCGGGCTGCCGCCGTTGTAGATCTCAAACAAATGAAAGACCACCACCATGATGGCCGCCACACCCCGCAATCCGTCCAGGATCAGGTAATGTTTTTTGGTGTCTTTGTAGACTCCTGTCTGTGGTAGAAAAGAATTCATACTCGAAAGTTGGTTTTATACTTCTCCCGGCCGACGCAGGCTCACGCCTCCGGACTTGAGTCATTTTCGTTCACTTTTACTTGTAATCCTCTCTTACGGGATAAAAAATATCGGTGATCCGGCAACGGGTGAGCGCCTTGCCGGAATGGCGGACATGGGATGGGATCACCACTACGGATCCGGCTTTCAGGAGTTGTTTTTCCCCCGCCACGGTCATGGCGAATTCGCCTTCCGTCAGGTTTGTGACCTGCTCGTGCATGTGTTCATGTTCCGGCAGCGATGCGCCGGCGTCCACCTCCCAGAAAACCACGGTCATGTTTTCGGTGTGGACAAACTTGCCATGAAATCCCGGCACCAGCTCGCGGGATTCAATATCTTTTAAATCGCTTTTATTCATAAGTTCTTTCCTGTCCCCATCTTTTGGGATTGTAAAAAAATTAATTTCAACGGGCTTCTGATTTCGTCCCATGACGCATACACTCTCCGGGTCCCGGACCAGATTATTTTTTGGATTTGTAACGGATCCGGGCAAAATGAAGAAGTCTTGCTTTTCCGCTCGTATTTACCCCCCTAAATTACATTTATTTTCATTCGGTTTCGTGTGCCGGCTCCTGCCGTGCCTGTTCGTTGGCGGCCCGGTTGATAAAGATAAAGAACATGGTGATCCCGATCAGGGAAAAGAAAAAGGTCATCACCCAGATCACCGTGCTGCGCAGGTTGAATTTTTTCAGATCACGGTACACCCACACCGTGGCCACGATGTTCATGGCCAACAGGATCAGCATGGGCACGTAATCGGGAAACTTTCCCTGTAAGGGATCGGAAAAAGCTTCGGGGTTCAGATGCCCCAGGACCAGTTTGAGCCCTTCGTTCAGGGCAAATCCGACAAACAACAGGAGCGCATATTTGTTGACCAGTGCGGTGTATTCTTTATTTTTCATGGGAGGTGATTTTATGGTTTAAGACAAATAAAAACAGGACGACCCCGGCCAGGTAGGAGACCAGCGTCAGTAAAACAATGGGCAGGGCCTTGATCTTGTTTTTCAAAAGATCCGACAGTACCACGCCGGCCACGATTACATTGACCAGGTAAATGATGATCACCGTAAGGAGGTCTTTCCAGAACATCACCTGCTGCAGGTCGGTGCTCTGGTTGATCAGGGGATTCGCCAGGCCGTTGGCCATGGCCCGCGCGATCGATGCCAACAGCACCACGATCAGCAGCAGGATGCCGTATTTTCTAAAATAAGGATACATAAGCGTTTATTTTTGGTGTGTTATTCCCGTTATCGGTTCCCTGCAGGGCTTTCCGCCCCTGGCTTGTCAGCGGTTTTTCTTCCTTCCAGGACATCAATCAGAGCTGTGGTTAATGTGTACACGGACTCTAATTGTTCGAGGCTGTTAACGTTTCTGTGAACATTTAAAATCAAATTGAATTTGCCGTGTTTTTCCCGTTCTCCGCCGATAAAGGTCAGGTTTTGCTTCAGAATGAGGTCTGTAATTTTCTTGTTGTTCAAAAGCGATCTGACTTTGAAATTGTCATTTCCGCGGGTAAGGTATTTGTTGTTAAAATCTCCATGGATCGCGTTGATCTTATGCTTCCGGAAGCGGCGTATTATTTTTTCGATCAGATCTGTTTTGGATATTTCGAACCAGGTCTGACCCATTTCACCTCGAAAACCACAGCTCACAAAGAGGGGTTTTGTGTCACTTTCAGAAAATGTAATGCTGATTTTTTCGTATTCAAATGCTAATTCCAGTCTGTTCAGGTCCCTCGAAACCGTCGAGATCATTTTAAAGTGGCCGTTTTTCCTTTCGGCGAGTATTTTCCAGAATTCCGATTTCTTGCGGACATCCCAAATTCCCAAATTTCTGTGATCCATTTCTTTCTTTCTTGTTTATTTCATCTTTGTTTTCACATCCGGTGCGTTTGGTGATGGGCCGTTTGCCTGCGGCAGTCAGGCTAAAATTTTCCGGGCTCCTGTCCGGGATCTGAAGCGTGTTTGGATTTTGTCAATCAGGGTTGTCACGGCGTTTCATGAATTTTCTGCTGCACATGTCCCAGGTTTTTCGCGTCGTAATAGATCTTCGTTGTCTCGCCTGCCTTGATCTGGAAACCCACATTGGGGAAGAAAGTGGTGCTCACCCCTTTCAGTACGTAATTCCCGACCTTGAGATCATATTGGACCGTTTTGTTGATGTCCGGGATGAGCTGATCGGTGAGGGCAATATCCGGATTTTCGACGGAACAAATGACCACCCGCAAATCAGCGGGCTGGTTGGTGAAGGTTACTTTTACCGTTCCCGTGAGGGAAGTGACCTCTTTCCGGCATCCTGTCATAAGGATCGATACTAAAAATAGGATCAGCAAGGGTTTGATGAGTTTCATGTTTTTTCTTTTTGATAAGAACCATTTTTTGCCGAGGAACAGGCTTCCCTGTTTTTTTGCTGTCCTGAACTGAAAAAATCGTCTGATGGTTTCAAGCATTGCATGGAATCTGTTGGCCGGGCCATGGTTCTTTGGGTTTTGCGGCCCCTAAGTTAGAAATTTATTCGGAAAATGTACTGTAGCACAGGATTTGTTTGGGCGTTCGGAGTTTTGAGTTTAAAAGCTCAAATGTTCAAAAGTTCAGCGGCTCAAAGGGGGGGCAATACGCTGCACCCTGGCTGCCTTGCCTCCGTTTCCTAATTATTCAAAACCACCCCTTTCTGCAGGAGTTCGTTGCGCATTTTTTTCAGTGAATCCCGCTGGCTGTTGCTCAAAATATAGGGATTGTTCTGGATGTACAGCAGTTTTAGTGTTTTGCTGTTGAGCAAGGACCAGGGGAACCGGTCGAGGTTGTTGCCGTGGAGGTCCAGGTCGGTGAGCTGCGGTAATTTGGAGAAATCCGGAACGCGCATCAGCTCATTATTGCCCAGGCCGATACGTTGCAGGCTGGGCAGCCGGTTCACCCAGGCCGGAAGGAACTTCAACTTGTTGTTGTGGACATACAGGAATTTCAGATGCGAGAGCGTTCCCATGGCCTCCGGCAGCGCCTGGATGTGATTATACGAAAGGTAGAGCTGCTCAAGATGGGTCAATTGGGCGATCTGCGGCGGGATGCTGTCGATGCGGTTGTAATAGAAATCCAGCTCGACGAGATTTTTCAGCCGGAAGACGCAGGGGGGAATGCTCCGGAATTTGTTTCTGTAAAACAGCAGGTGCTTCAGATGCTTCAGCCTGCCAAACTGCCGCGGCAGCGACGCCAGATCGTTGTTCGAGAGATTCAGG
>JBJKPL010000116.1:0-8639 GCA_046706345.1 Candidatus Sulfidibacterium sp. | reverse complement strand
ATCATATACCGTTGCTTCTTAACCGACAATTCCGCCAGCCGGGCTTTTTGATTCAGCAGCAGAATTTGATTTTCTTTCTGCTCTGTCTGATACTGGATCTGAAGCCTTGCGATGTTGTTGCGGACTTTCAGGTTCAACAGCGAATCATGATAATTTTGAGCCAACCGCAGATATTTCATGGCTTTGGGATAGTCTTTTTCTTCCAGGTAGATTTTGTACAGCATTTGGAAAGATTGTTCCAGAAAGGCTTTTCCTCCCAGGGGCTCCATCATCCGGATACCCAGATTGAGGTTCTCGATGGCTTTTTGATTTTGGTGCTGACTGAAATAGGTCTCTCCAAGATCCAGGTAAGCATTCGCCTGCTGACTTCGTAAGTTGAGACCCTGGGAAATGGCAATGGCTTTCTCGGAATATTCCATGGATTTTTTCAAGTCCCCCTGGTTTCGGGACACCTCCGCAAGGTCGTTGTAACAAATGGCCATGCCTTTAATGGAATGAATGCTTTGGTTTATCTCAAGCGAAAGCTTGTAATAACTGATGGCTTGTGGATAATTTTTTTTCGCATGATATACGTTGCCAATATTATTCAAGTTGATAGCCAGGCCGATCTTGTTTTGGCGGTGCTGTTCCAGCTTCAGGCTTTTCTTAAACGACATCAGCGCTTCCTCCAACTCTCCAAGCTGGATTTGCGCATTCCCCAGGCTGTTGAGTGAAATGGCCATGCCCAGGGAATCCCGGACGCTTGTGTTGATCCGGAGGGCCTTGATGGTGAAGCGCATGGCATTCTGATAGTCGTCGATTTTGCGGTAAACGACCCCGATATTGTTGTAAAACCGTGTGATCAACCCGGTATCTTTCAGATTTTGTGCAAGCACCAGTCCCCGGTTGTAAAGCGACAGCGCCATGGGATAATGACCTGCTTTTCGTTCCAGGTCTCCCGCCTGGTTGAGCTGGGCTGACAAAAACGGCAGATTTCCGGTTTTTTTTGCGCTGGACATGGCCTGCTCTATGTAATCGATCTCCTGAATCTTCGCCGAGGAATCAGAGGCTGCCAACTCCATCCGGATGAGCCTTTCAATTTCCTTTTTGGCGGACGAATCGGATTGCAGGGTCTGTGCCCCGAGGACAGGCGCAGCGTACAATGCCTCCCCGTCCAAGGCCTTGTTTTGCCCCCAGACCAAAAAAATAAGGGTGACAAAGAAGTACAATCTGATTCCGGAAGGTTTTACCAGGGGCATAACTTTTAGGTTGTTTGTCTGTTACAGGTTTATTTTGGTCCGATAATAAGGATGTTGAATTTTTCCATGACACATTCTTTATCCCTGTTTTCCAAAAGCCAAAATTCAACAAAAAATTCCGAATCTACAAATCCGCTTTTTGGCCGGTGGCCCGACCTTCATTCTGTCATTTTTCCGGTAAAAGGACCCTTTTCGGCAGCCTTTCTGAAATTTTATGATTTCCCGTTTTTGTCATTCTGCTTTTAGTCGTATTTTTGACTTTCAAAATCAATGCTCATGTTTAAAAGACTTTTGCTTGCTGCCATTTTCACTGTGACAGGCTTTGCCGCTTTTGCGCAGACGTATCATATTAAAGGAACCATCCCCGGGTTGAGTGATTCTCAGGTGTATCTGGTGCGTGCCTTTGCCGCATCGAACCAGATCGTGGATACCGCAACTACCGATACCACCGGAACATTTGTTATGCCGTTGCAAAACAACTGGCCGGTGGGCATGTACCGCATCGTGACGGTGACGGGGCAGGAGTTTGATTTGATCTATAACCACGAAAACATCGTGTTTGCCACCTCGGGACAAGGGATGAATGCTTCCTTTCATATTTTGAGTTCGGTGGAAAACCTGATGTATTATCATTATTTGGGAGTGAAACTGACCAATCAGAAAAAGATCAATCTCCTTAGGCCGGTGCTGAATTCCTACCCGAAAGAGGATCCATTCTATGGCGTGCTGAAGGCCCAGGCGGAAAGACTGCAGGACCAGATCCAGGATGTGGCCCATCAGCTGATCCGGGATAACCCGAATACGCTGGCTGCCCGGTTCATCCAACTCGACCTGCCTCCGAAGATCAATTTTGACCTGCCGGTCTACCTGCAGGACGAGATGCTGAAAGCAAATTATTTCAAGGGCATTGATTTCAGGGACACCTTGCTGCTGCGCGCAGATCTTTTTACTGGTAAAATTGTTGGATATCTGGCGCTTTTCCAATCCAAAGGAATGACCAAACCAGAGGTGGAAGATGCATTTACTCCGGCGGTGGACACCCTGATGAAAAAAACCCTGGTCAACGAAAAACTTTACGAATTCACCCTGAATTACCTTTTGAACGGATTCCAGGAATTCGGTTTTCATAAGCTGCTGTTGCATATGGCCAAAAACAGCCAGTTGACACAGTTCAAGGATCAGTCACCGGAAAAAATGGAACTGGAAAGTAAACTTTACGCCATCCGGACCCTGGCCCCGGGACATGAAGCCCCGGATTTTACCGCCCGGACTTTATCGGGAAAGAAGATACGGCTGAAAGATGTGAAAGCCGATACTACGCTGCTTGTTTTCTGGGCCAGCTGGTGTCCCCATTGCAAAGCTTCGCTGCCCAAGCTCGAAAAATATTACAACCCCGACAATACCGCCCATTTTCAGATCATAGCCATTTCCGTGGATACCGATAAACGATCCGTGGAGCGGGCGATCAAAGAAGAAGGGTACCAGTGGCCTAACATTGCCAAACTCAAAGGCTGGGACGGTCCCATCGCCAAACTTTACGGGGTGAATGCAACCCCTACTTTTGTCTTACTGGATAAAAACAAAAAAGTCATTGCCACACCGGTTACTGTGGAAGACCTGGAAAAATACCTCAAGTAAGATCCCAGGCCAGCCTCTGATCGCAAATACCGGATGAAAAAACCTGATTGCTCCGCCCATGAAAAAACTCAACAATGAACTGGTAAAAGGTACTGCTGCCATCGGGCTGTCGGCAGTACTATGGGGTTTCGACGGAGTGGTGCTCACTCCCCGCCTGAGCGGACTGGATGTGGGTTATGTGGTCCTGATGCTGCATTTGATCCCGTTTCTGCTGATGAACATCTTTATGTTCGGGGAATACAAACATCTGAAGCATTTCCTGCGTCAGGATTACATCACGTTTTCATTGATCGCGATTTTTGGCGGGGCGGCAGGCACCATGGCCATTGTGAAGGCCTTGTTTCTGGTGAATTTCCAGAACCTCTCCGTGGTGGTATTACTTCAGAAATTACAACCGATTTTCGCCATCAGCCTGGCCGCCATTTTGCTGAAGGAAAAGATGAAAAAGGATTTTGCTCTCTGGGCTTCTCTGGCCATCGTGGCCAGTTATTTCCTGACGTTTGGTTTTCATTTGCCCAGAGTAGGTGCGGATAAAAACACCATTTATGCTGCCCTGCTGGCGATCGTGGCCGCTTTTTCTTTCGGGAGTTCCACCGTCTTCTCCAAGAAGGTTCTGATGAATTTCAATTTTGCCACTGCAACCTTTTACCGCTATGGTTTTACCTCCGTGCTGATGCTGGTGTATGTGGTGGCCTTCGGCAAATACACGGAACTGCTGCATACCGACAAGATCCATTGGATGCTTTTTGTCCTGATCGGATTGACCACCGGTTCGGGCGCTATTTTTATTTATTATTATGGCCTGCGACGGGTCAAAGCCATGATCGCGACCATCAGCGAACTACTGTTCCCGGTCTCTGCCGTTTTCTTTGATTATGTGATCAATGGCAGTATCCTGTCTCCTGTGCAGATGATCAGTGCGGCAGTGATGGTCTTTGCCATGGTCAAACTCAGTAGCTGAAATTTTGAAATTCGTAATTCTTATTTTAGTAACTTTACACTAATTTAAACGATACAGGCATGGCAGAGGATATCAAACTGGTTTACACAGGCTCAACAGTTGAGGCTATGTTTATTGAAGAAATGCTGAAGGAAAATGGGATCGGTTGCATCCGCCGTGATAATCTTCAGTCGAGCGTGGACGCAGGCTGGGCCAACGGTTGGCCCGAAAACTCAGTGCAGATACTGGTTGAAACCGACCGGTTTTTAAAAGCAAAAGAACTCCTGGACGATTATTTTTCTTCCAGAGATAAAGAATAGCCGGATAATAAAATAAACATGAGTTGGGAACTCTCTGGCAAGGGATAACCAGACAGCATTACTTTATGGAAACAGCCCTTTTGAATTTTTTTGTCCGGGACGGTGTCTTGTTATCGACGTGCGATTTCAATTTGACGATTTCGGAAAATGAAGTGAATATTTACGAAGTGGTTCGTGTGGAAAGTGCGATCCCTTTGTTCCTGAATGCGCATCTGAAACGTTTCTATGATTCTGCCCAGCTGGAGCATAAAGTCATCGACCTTCATCCGGAATTGATCCGGCAAAACCTGAAAGTCCTCCTGGATCAAAATATGCTGATCTTTGGGAATATCAAATTCCTCTGCCGGTGGAAAGCATCCGGTGAACAGGAGTTTCTGGCCTGGGTGGTACCGTTTTTCTATCCGGATATCGAACAGTATAAACAAGGGGTTTGTGTGGAAACCATGTTCGGCGAACGCCCCAACCCCAATGCCAAGAAAGTGCTTTCTTCTTTGGTAGCCAGGGCCGATGCGGTCATATCACAAAACAAATGTTCAGAGGTGGTTTATGTCAATAAAGCCGGAGCGGTAACCGAAGGTAGCCGTTCGAATTTGTTTTTTGTGCAGGGAGGCCAACTGGTAACGCCCGGGCTTTCCAGTGTGTTGCCGGGAGTCACCCGGGCGGTTGTGATGGACCTGGCCCGTGAAAACGGGATTTCAGTAGTGGAGCGGAATATTCCCGCTGATTCTCTGCCTGACTATGAAGCATGCTTCCTGTCAGGGACCTCTCCCAGGATCCTTCCCGTAAAACGACTTCATGATACTGCTTTTGACGTGAAAAACCCGCTGATGCGGTTTATTATGGAAGCCTATGACAAGCGCTGCCGGAAAGAAAAGGAATACTTCATCTGGTAGCATCAGGGAGGCAACCGACCCTACCTCCTGATACCTTCATTTAGGATTGAATTTATTAACCTTATTTAAAATCCACCTCCCTTTCATTTCAAAATGAATTCGTATTTTTAGCCTCAAATTTTGGTTATGGTCGGCGTGAAGCACAATTTTCGGGGACAGAAATATTTTTTCTTCTTACTGATATTTTTTTTCTCGCTTCAACTCTTCGGTCAACACAGGATCCCATCGGGATTTTGCATGAATCAGGACGAAAAAGCGTTGGCGGAAGCCATTAACCACATCCGGGTCAAACACGGTAAAAAACCCATCAAGCTTTCTGTTTGCCTGACTTATGTCGCCGAAACGCACGTGAATGACCTGGAAGTCAACCATCCCGATACCAGCATATGCAACCTTTCCAGTTGGTCGAACAAGGGCAAATGGACCCCGGTATGTTTCAACCCCTATGTGGTGGACCGGAAAGCCATGTGGGACAAACCCCGCGAACTGACCCCTTATCCTTACAATGGTTATGAGCTGGTAGGCTATATGGAAGGGGGTATAGTGGTGGACAGCCTGTCGGAACTCTGGGATACCCTGGCCGAGTCGCTGGACATGATCACCACCGAGGGGATCTGGAGCAAGAAATCCTGGGCTGTCATGGGCGTGGGGATCTCGGGTAATTATGCCTCGGTATGGTTTGGCCAGCGTGAGGACCGTGAGGGGGTACCCTCTTTGTGTTCCTCCAAAAAAACCGCGGCCAGGGAAAAAAACCTGGAAAAAGAAACCCATCAAAAAGTATATTTTTACCTCATATCCGGAAGCTTTCCCAATATGGACGACGCCGGAGAAGCCGTCCGGCGGCTGAAGAAGAATGGGTTCAAACATGCCGGGATCCTGGTGAGTGCCAAAAGGATCAGAGTCTATCTGCTGCGTTTTGAAAATTTCACGGAAGCCCAGGCAGCAAAAAAGAAACTCCCTTATTCGTATCGAAATGCCTGGATACTGAAAGAATAGAAGAATTTCTTCTGAAAATTGAATTTCTCGATTTCACTTTTTATATTTGATTGTTGTTAGCCGGAAAAATGTTTTTTTCATTGGGAAAATTTTCCGTTCCGGATGGGTTTTTCCTGATTAAAATCTGCCGGATGACCTGATAATATTTGTTGAAAGTCTTTTTTTAAAAAGGCAGCAGAAGTAATTATTTTGTTTAATATTGCCAACGAACACAGAACCCAAAAGGTCGCAAAAGAATATTTGAAAATCAAGAAAAAATAACGGAATGGACACGAATAAACCACGCATTGTCAAAGATTTTTATAAACTTGATGTCGAAATTCAGGAACAGGTAAAACTGGCTTATCCGTATGGTTTTTTTCAGCATCTGGTTTCCTACACCGACCGGGAAGGCAACAAAGTCAGTGCCCTGCCGTTTGAGACTGCCGACAAGTATTATCTCATCCGAATGTCGAAACAAACGGCCATTGAACTCATCGAAGAAGATGATGATTACGATTCCGACGGCTCCCTGAAAGAGGACATCCGGATGGATTATGAAGACAAATATGGCGGAGAACCTGACTTTATGGATGAAATCAAAGACGAGCTGAACACCGATTCAGACGATGAAGATCCCGACCTCGACTGAAAACCCTCCCATATTTCCCTACTGGTCTTTCCGAGCCTTTAAACGACTTCCGTTATGGCGGGAGTGGTTCTTTTCACATGGGTATATTCCTCGGTTATGTCAAAAGGATATTCCGGATACTGGAAGACCGGAGACCAGGCCTCGGTTTCGTTGAGCGAATAACCCCAAATACTCTGATATTCATTGATGTTCTGGCCCATTTTTTCCAACTGGCGCAGATATTTCAACAGCGGTTTGGACTCCACAATGACCACGTCGGTTTTTTCGATGGCAGGGCTGTGATTCCTTTTGGTATCATATTGGAAGCGCAGGATCCGTCTGCCGTCGTTGGTGATGCCGATCACACGGAACGTATGGCTCTTGCCCACCCCCGGCAGGTTCATGATGTTGCGGTCCGTGGCCAGAAAGGGGATCCCCTCGGTATTTCTTACGCGGTCGAGCCAGTCTTTCAGGCTTGGCGTCCGCTGGTATGCATCCCGGATCAGGAGGTTGTATTTCTCAGGCAGCACACCGAGGTATTTTTCCTCGGTTTTTTCCTGTACCAGACGTGCACTGGTGGCAAAATTGTGGTTGTTCTCCATAAAGCCTTTTACAGAGAATGTGTAATAGGTCAGTACCCCCAGGTCGTTCAACACCTTTCTCAGTTTGACGGTGTGCCCTCGTAAGGAAGCTGCGGTGGTGAATACCTGCTGGTTGGTCACCATCCAACCGGCCTGCTGCAGTTTCAAAAGGCCCTCCCGGGTCTCGGGAGTGATCTCCGCGGCCGATTCCACATGGATCTGGATAATGAATTGCTCAACGCCGATTTTTCGGGCCTTCTCTCTGAAACCCTGCAGAATCTTTACGAATTTGTCGGTGATGCGTTGCGGAATATAAACCGGCAGCCGGGTTCCCAGACGAACCCGCATGATCTCAGCGTATTTTTCCCCTTCAAGCCGGTCCTGATTGGCTATTTTTTTGCGCAGCGCCATTCGGTAAACGGCATCCAGAATATGGGCCATGGCATTGTCGTTGTTCATGAAAGCGTCTCCGCCGGTGATCAGAATGTCTCTCAGCTGGGAGTCGTTTTCGAAATATCCCATCAGGAGCTCCATTTTCTCGGGCCAGGTGGTTTTTTGTTTCAGCCGGTTCAGGTCGAAGGTAAAATGTCCCGACTGGAAATCGTACATGCGCTGGCAGGAAACACACAGTCCTCCGCAGGCTCTACCCGTGGTATCCGGGATCAGAATGGCTACTTCGGGATAGCGGCGGTGAATGTTATGAAATCCCGGCAACAGCCAGCCGGCGGCATTGGGCTCCCCCTCGTGAACGATGTCTTCCTTTTCCCAGGCCACAATATTCCCAAAGGTGTTGATCAGCTTCTGGCTGGGAAAGACATAATCCCTCAGTGCTTCTTCGGCTGCCGGAAACAGCGGGTTTGTATGGACGCTCAACAAGGAAAGGTAATGTGGTGTGACAAACAGCGGGATCCCTTTTTCGCGTGCCGCATAAAGTCTTTTCATGATCCCTTCGGGAAGCGATTGATCCAAAAGATCGTTCAATATGTCGGGATTCCGAATGGCAAAGGAAAGATGAAAATGATAATCGTTCCACCAGGCGCTGACCTGACGGTATTTTTCTTCCTGAGAACTTCCGGGGATGAACTGAAAACGGCGGCTCTTTTGCAGCCCCTGATCAATATTTTCTATGATTTTTCTGATAATACGCTCTTTGGCGTCTTTTCGTCTTTTTATCAAGCGCGGATCCAGTCCGGACGGGTGTCGCGTCATCCATTTGGATATTTTTTCACGATCCGGGATACTCCGTTCCAGCTTTCCGGTCAATTGCCGGAACAGAAAAAGAAGGTCCCAGAAAAGCTCTTCCTTCCCATTGCCTTTTCCATTGCGTTCCGCAAGCCAAAGTTGTTTGATGGGATGACTGACCGTTCGCTCGTTGGCGAAATTCGGATCCGGTAGGGTCATGCCGTCGTGATCCAGGTAGTCC
>JBJKPL010000115.1:0-22606 GCA_046706345.1 Candidatus Sulfidibacterium sp. | reverse complement strand
CGGGTTTGCTGCAATGGATGAAAGACAAACAGGCCCAGATGGACGAGATCACCCGGGCGTTTTTAAGCGTCAAAGGCGTGGGGGGGCTTTCGCTGAATCTTTTTGTGGTGGCCCTGATGCCGGCCATCGGCGAGGAGCTGGTGTTCCGCGGGGTGCTCCAGCAGCATCTGGTGGACTGGACGCGTAACAAACACGTGGGCGTCTGGCTTACCGCGATTTTGTTCAGTGCCGTGCATTTGGAATTCTTCGGATTCCTTCCACGGGACGTGCTGGGTCTGATGCTCGGTTATCTGTATGTGTATACCCGGAATTTGTGGGCCCCCGTTTTTGCCCATTTTGTCAACAATGCTTCCTCCATTATTATCTTTTACCTGAATTACAACGGAGAAATCTCAGTAAAGATGAAAGATTTCGGCGCCCTGCCGGGCGTCACCGCCATCACCGTCAGCCTGATCCTGACGGTCTGGATTTTTTATTTCATTGCCAAAAATCCCTGGGCAAAAGAAAAGAACAACGGAGCGGAATCTCCCGTCTGACGTTGCTATCTTAAATTTGGGGGAGCGGCGTTCGCCGGTTCCCGGTTTCCATCAAAACAAGCCCGGTCATGACCAGAAGGATCCCCGACGCATAGAGCGAATAATGCAAAAACGGGACAAAGAAAGCCGTGTTGATCATCAGCTCCACGGTAAGCCAACCAATCAGGATGAGTCCCTGAAGCATCACAAGTTTCGGATGGTTTCTGGTTTTCAGTAAAACGGAAACCAGGACAAAAAATGGCAGCAGGCCGTTGAAGAGCAAGAGCAGGATGCCGGGGATCAGGTAATTGTGAAAGGGGCTGTGCTGCAACAGTTGGACGGAGAGATAAAAATGGGCTCCGCTGGGATCGGACAGCAGCATCCAGCTGCCATAGAGCGCGCCCGCTCCGATGTACACCAGGATGACGATCACCAGAATTTTCAGAAAAGTTTTCATGATGGTTGTTTATGGATGAATGGAATCATATTCGCTGAGCCGGGTTTCTATGTGCGGGCAGGCAGCGGTATCCTGATAGACCTGCTGATAATCGTTGTCGTAATCCTTTTCCACACACCGGCCGTCCTTCAGATGCTCAAATTCAGAATACGGTGTGATCATATCAAACCCATGCATGTATTTCACCGGATTGTTGTTTTTATTCCTGTTGATCTCTTTGATGATCCGGCCCCGGGCATCATAAAAATATTCAGTGCTCCACAAGCCCAGGTATGCGTCGTTGACCCGTTGTTTTTGCCGGTTGAAAAGCTTCATGAATTTCAACCGCCCGTGGGAATATTCATAAACGACCACGGCACTTTGACGGGGATCGTCATACAGCCGGCCCCGGTTGTCGAAAAGTAAAATACTGTCCAGTCTCCCTTCGGTGAAAACATATTTCTCGAAATACCGTCCTCTTGTGGCTTCCTTTGAAACATTCCTTTCCACCAGTGAAAGTGTGCCGGAATTGTTATTCAGCAGATTGTACCTTGCTACGGTTTGACAAAACACGGTCTCCGGCAACACCGCCAGCAACAGCAGCACAAGAACGATTTGAATTCTTACATTCCTTCTCCAACCTGGTCCCATTGATATTCCAATTTTTTTTGTAAAAATATTGGTTTTTTGATCATGGAGTGCCGGAAGGCCAACGCTACGTAGAATAGATATTGGCAAAAATTCTTGTTGCGGCGGCCTTTGTTCATAAGGTATTCGTGAATTTGTGGCTGTTGACTCACCCGGGATTTACTTGCATCATTAAAACCCATTCCAGCAAAAATCATAATTTTGAAAACCATAAAATCAAAGATTATTCAACATAAATAAAGTCTAAAAAATGAAATACAGAAAACTGGGAAATACAGATTTGAATCTTTCCGTGGTGACCTTCGGCGCCTGGGCTGCCGGGGGCTGGATGTGGGGCGGCACCGAACGCAACGGGGCGGTGAAAGCCATCCGGGCGTCTTACGATTTGGGGGTTACCTCCATCGATACAGCCCCGGTTTACGGGCAGGGCACCAGCGAAGAAATTGTGGGCGAAGCCATTCAGGGAATCCCCAGGGACAAGGTCCAGATCCTCACAAAATACGGCATGCGCTGGGATAATACCCAGGGCGAATTTTCTTTCAAAAGCAAGGACAACAACGGCAACGACATCGACCTGTACCGTTATGCCGCCAAAGAGAGCATCATCAAGGAATGTGAGGACAGTCTGAGAAGACTGGGCACCGATTACATCGACCTGTACCAGATCCACTGGCCCGATTCCACAACCCCGATCGGGGAAACCATGGAAGCCGTGGACCAGCTCATCCAGCAGGGAAAAGTCCGCTATGCCGGGGTTTGCAATTATAATGCAGCCCAAATGGAAGAAGCCGAAAAAACCATTTCCCTGGCATCGAACCAGGTGCCTTACAGCATGGTGAAACGGGATATCGAAAAAGAGGTCGTTCCTTACTGCCTCGAAAACAACAAAGGCATTCTGGCCTACAGCCCGCTGGAAAGAGGCCTGCTGACTGGGAAGATGAAACCCGGCTACCAATTCGCCGAAGGCGATCACCGTGCCGGCATCCATTTCTTTAAAGATGAAAATTTGGCCCGAACAAACGCCTTCCTGGAAAAGATCAAACCCATCGCCGACGCCAAAGGGTTGACGGTCGGCCAGCTGGTGATCCTGTGGACACTGGAGCAGCCCGGCATCACCATCGCGCTGGTCGGTGCGCGGAATGCAGCCCAGTCTGTTCAGAACGCCAGGGCGATCGACCGGGAATTATCGAAAGAAGAAATTGGAATGATCAACAACGAACTGACCCGGTTGGAGTTGGTTTCTTAAAAAGGATCGAAAAAATCCTTTCAAGAATTGCCAAGGCGCGACAGGATAGTCTTCCAACTTCGGACTTCAGTCTTTTTTAATAAAATACCACCTGTGCGCTGCGGTGGCTCTGGCGGAATTCATCTACCTGTTTCCGGCTGATGTTGGTATGATCGCAACGCAGCAGCTTGATGGACGGCAAATCCATGATGTTTTTCAGTCTTCTTACCGGGGTGTTGTTGATATACAGCTTTTGCAGCGACCGGATGCCTTCCAGCGGCTTCAGCACTTTTACGCGCGTTCCCGACAGGTTCAGGGTTTCGAGATGCCGCAGGTTTTGCAGCGGGGTCAGATCTTCGACGCCGGTGTTTTCCAGGTTGATCTCGCGAAGCTGCTTCAGCAGGGCCAGTGTGCCAATGTTGGCCAGAGGGCAGTTGGAGAAGCGCACCGAACGTAGGGTTTTGATCGCTTCCAGTCCCCGGATGTCCATCAGGTTGCTGTTGTTGATAGAAAGCGTGGAAAGGCTGGCAAACTCCTTTAATACCCCCAGACCGGAACGCAGGCCGGGATAATCGAGGGTGAGGCTCTCGCGGTTCACTAATTGCTGCAACTGCACATCATTGGGCACCGAATCGAGGTTGCCCAGCTTGTAAAAAGCCTGTCGCCATCCGGTGCTCAGATGATTCCACCAGTAATGCAGATACGGCGACTGGAAGATCACCAGTGTTTGCGGTCTTTTTCTGCGGAAAGAAAGTACCTGGGCTTCTTTAACCCCGGATCCGTCGGCAAGGACCAGGACCAGATTGCCGTTGTTTTCCAGCGGCATCAGGTTGCTGACCGAAGTATATTCCAGGTCGATCTTTTTCAGGCTGCTGAGCTTTTCCAGCGGATGCAGGCTGCTGACAGCCGTGTGGCTGAGGTTCAGCTCACGCAAACCGCTCATGGAACCCAACGGTCCCAGACTGCGGATGGAAGTCCCCGACACATTCAATCGTGTCAGCTGCGAAAGCATGGACAACGGCGCCAGGTCGTGAATGTTCTTGTTTCCTGCAAGGTTCAGCGTGTCGAGCTGAAGCAACAGATGCAGCTCTTCCTTGGTGATGGTATCTTTTTTTGGCAGGAATTTGATGAAGACCGCTTTCCATGCCGATGGCAGTCTGTTCCACCAGGTTTCCAGTTTTTGGGAATTATAGATCACCTGACAGCCGGGATTTTTTTCGGCAAACAGCTCGGCCTCCTGTTGACCGATACCCGAATTGTCGCAATAAATATATTTTAAGTTTTTCAAGCCTGCCAGCGGCATGATGTCCTTCACTTTCGTATTGCTGATATGGAGGACCGAAAGATTGGTGAGTTTCTGCAAAGGATGCAGGTCGGATACGTTTGAGCTGTCCAGGTCGAGATTTTGCAATCCCGACAGGGAAGCAAGCGCTTCATAACTGTTCACCTGATTGCGGGCCAGATTCAGGCTTACCAGGTTGGACAATCCTGCCAGAGAATCAATTTGCCGGATCTTCGTTCCCGCGAGGTTCAGCATTTTCAGATGGACCAGTCCCGATAGACGGGGCAGTGAATCTACCGGCGCAAAGGAAAGGTTGACAGACTCCAGGTTCCGCAGGTTGCTCAGAACTTCCGTACTGTTGACCATCGTGAACGAGGCATCCAGTTCCCGTAAGGCGGAAGCATAGCGCAGCGCTTCCAGGCTCCGCACGGGGCATCCGCTGATGTTCAGAACCTCCAGTTTGTTCAGGCTGCGCAACGGCGTCAGGTTATCGATCAGCGTGTGCGAAACGTCTACCGAAAACAGATCCGGCAGTTCGCTCAGCGGATCCAGATTGTCAATGTTCAGATCTCCGGCGACGCCTACATGCTGAGCCCTTTTGATGTAATGCAGCACCTGGAACAACAGGTCGGTGTTTACCCGGATCGTATCCGGCACCGGCTGATACAGGGTATCATTCAGCATGAGTGTGCTGTCGGTGGCCAGGCTGTCGGGTTGTCGCTGCAGCGAGTCGGAAAGCGTGTCGCGGACCATCACCTGTTTCACCGTGATGAGTGTATCGGGTGAAAACCACATCACTTTCGAAAGGGGCAAGGTATCGTAAACAAGGATCGACTTCCCGAAATAATCTTTCCATCCCTGCGAAAGGTGGTTCCACCAATATTGCAACTCTGAATTTTCGTTGGGTTTATGAGTATAGATGCTGGCGATCTTCAGGTCGTTTTTTTCGGTGTTCAGGTTGATCTCAATGTACCGTGGCATGTCATTATCTACCGTATCGTTGTTGACGGTGATTCCCTGCAACGTCCGGATCAGGTTCACCTTGAAATAGATCTTTCCCTGCGGATTGACCAGGGCATCGATGCGGTTGATGTGAGTCGAAAAATGAACCTGTTTGAAAAAGAAAACCACATCCTTCAGATACGCCTGGACGTCCTTGTTCAGCGGCACCTGACGGTGGGCCAGGTCGTCTTCGATCTGAACCTTGTCGTTGCGGAAGATTTTCAGATAGCTGCTGTTGATGATGATCTCCTTTTCCGACGGCGGATTGGCGGGGTCGCCCAGAAAGTTCAGCGTCGAGGTCAAATATTCCATCATCTGGCTGCACTGCTGCTTGTAAGATTTCAGTTCTGCCGGACTCAGTTTCACGGTTTTTTGCTCAGCAAAGAGCCCCTGAGCCGTCAACAGAAAAGCGAAAACAAA
Source organism: Candidatus Sulfidibacterium sp. (assembly GCA_046706345.1). Taxonomy (GTDB): domain Bacteria; phylum Bacteroidota; class Bacteroidia; order Bacteroidales; family F082; genus Sulfidibacterium. Next base: position 17,078 of record JBJKPL010000115.1, on the reverse strand, counting down.
AGCGGTTATCTTGTTGAACATGAGTTGAAAAATCTTAGTACCTGAGCCTTGTCTTTTTCATTGATATATTTCAAATTGGAGATCAGCCAGCCCGAGTTATCGCTGTTCCGGTTAAAATACTTCAGCTCAAAATACCAGTTTTTGATCTGAAAAAAGTGAAATTTCACCGAATCGATGTATTCAAACTTCAGCGCACCGGTTTTCATCAGATAAAAGAACAAAGTTAAGTAATCGGGACGATAGTTTGTGGCGGCGTAATATTCGATGTGCTTCGGGTCGTCGAAGGCTTTGTTGAGGTTCATGAAATCAATTTCATGACTTTGGGGATGCAGAAAATATTTCATCTGCCCTGCTTTGGTTTCCGTGGGGAACAGCGTGTGCAGATCGGCATCGAACACATTGCTGATGATCCATTTCGAACCCAGGCTGTCCCGTTGCAAGGTTAAAAACAGGATCAGGTTCACATTGTTGTTGTCATCATTTTTAAACGTGGCCGAGACTTCCGCATACCAGTTTTTGTCCAAAAAGTTCAGATACACCGGATGCTCTTTGTTGGTCACATCCTCGATAAAATATTTCTTCAGCGTTCCTGACGTTCGGGGATTGGACATATCGAAGAGATACGGCAGCAGCTTGATACGCAGCCTGCGGTTGTGGTAGCGGGGGTCCGTATCCGGGAGCTGGGAGCCGTTGGGGCCTTCTTCCATGTTGAAGCGGCGCACAAACTCGTTCACCTGCTTGTTCATGGCATTGAACACTTCTTCGCCTCCCAGCCGGCCCGAGGAATCGAGTGTTTGCGCGTTCAGCGGGAACAACGGCAACAAAAAGATCAGGCTCAGAAAATAAAATCGTCTGCTAAACATCTGCTTTTCTCCAAAATATTAATACGGGAAGTTGCCCGATTTATTATGCAGGCGGCCCCTGACTTTTTCAATTCTCAGAAAAGCCGCCTGAATAGGGATTGCAACTTTAAGACAAAAATAGCCAAACCCGCCGAATGAAGATGATCTTATTCGAAAGTTTTCCGAAGGTTTAAAACCTTTTAACCTTTGCAGACCGGCAGCGGAGTCTAGGCTTCGTCTTTCAGCCTTTTCTGAATGGCTTCGGTTTCTTTTTCGAAGCCCGGTTTGCCCAGCAATGCGAACATGTTCTTTTTGTAAGCTTCCACGCCCGGCTGATCGAAAGGATTCACATCCAGCAAATAGCCGCTCACGGCACAGGCCATTTCATAGAAATAGATCAGCTGTCCGATGGTATTTTCATTGATGGCCGGCACCGAAACGCGCAGGTTCGGGACGCCGCCGTCGACATGGGCCAGGGTGGTCCCCAGCTCGGCCATGTGGTTCACTTCGTGGATGGCTTTTCCGGCAAGATAATTCAGCTTGTCAAGATTTTTGGCGTCTTCGGGGACTTGCAGACTATGCGTCGGCTTTTCCACCGAGAGAACGGTTTCGAAAAGATTCCGCATCCCTTCCTGAATGTACTGGCCCATGGAGTGCAAATCGGTGGTGTTGCTGACGCCGGCCGGAAAAATGCCTTTGTTTTCCTTGCCCTGGCTTTCGCCGTAAAGCTGCTTCCACCATTCGGCGAAATAAAACAGGGCCGGTTCGTAATTCACCATGATCTCGGTAGTGAACCCTTTCAGGTACAAGGCATGACGCACAGCAGCGTAGGCAGCCACCGGGTTTTCAAGGATGCCGGAGGATTTTTCCGAAAATTCAGCCATTTCACCGGCTCCGGCCAGTAGTTTCCGGATATCCAGACCGGCCACAGCGATGGGCAGGAGGCCTACCGGCGTCAATACGGAATACCGGCCGCCCACATTGTCGGGAACCACAAACGTAGTGTAGCCTTCTTCGTCGGCCAGCTGCTTCAAAGCCCCCTTTTCCTTGTCGGTGATGGCGATGATGCGGCTCTTGCTTTCTTCTTTGCCGTACTTGGCTTCCAGATGGTCGCGCAACAGGCGGAATGCCAACGCCGGCTCGGTGGTCGTCCCCGATTTGGAGATCACCGTCAGGGTGTATTCTTTCTCATTCAACACTTCCAGCAACTCGGCCAGATAGTCCTCGCTGATGTTGTTGCCGGCATAGCAGACGATGGGATTGCGCCGTTTCTTTTTCAACAGGTTGAAATGCGGCGACAACGCGTCGATCACGGCCCGGGCACCCAGATAGGAACCCCCGATACCCACCACCACGCTGACTTCCGATTTTTCACGGAAACGGGCAGCAGCCGCTTCGATTTTAGCGATCAGACTTTCATCGACGGAAGTCGGAAGATCAGTCCATCCCAGATAGTCGTTGCCTCTTCCGGTTTTTTCACGCACCACCACAAACTGACTGTCGAGGGCTTCCTGAAACTGTTCAATTTCTGCTTTGGAAACAAACTTCAAAGCATTTTCAAAATCAAATTTTAACGAGATCATAATTTTAAACTTGCGGCGGCTAAAGTACGAAAATAGCCCGCTCGTTTACAACGGTTGAACCCCATCCCAATTGATGACAAACAGGCACTTTTTTTTGTTCTTGTCTTTCAGTAAATTCCGGCTTTGGGCATCTGGACCGCATGCTTCCTCTGAAGATGCATATATTGCTTCAGAAAACGATTTCGCAGGGAGTCCATTTCATGGATCTGCTGCTGAAAATCGAAAAGCTGACCCTGCCACTGATCAAAGAAGGCTTTGTTATTGAAAAAGTCTAAAATCATGGCCGAATCGGGAACATCCAGAAAATGATTTTGCATCGACTGAAAGTCCGAATTGGGGAAATTCTGCCGGAAATAGGGTAAGAACTTCCGGAACACACTGTCCACATCGATCTGCTTGCCCTGACTTTCGCGATGATAAGTCCACGAGTAGGTCGAATCGTAACGAATCAGATTGCCATGCTGGTCGTAGACCTTGTTCACCTTAACCTGGACTTTTGGGTTTCCGGGTTTCGTATACTTCACCGTGTCCTGTTTGTTCTTTGCCCACAGGATCCCGCCGACCAGCAAAAGACCCGCAATTAAAAACATCTTTTTCATGACTTTTCATTTTTTTCATTCCGTGCAAAAGTAAAAGCGGAAGGATAAAAAATCAAGTCTCCAAAGCGTCATAAACACCTGATTTAAGATTGTTTAACTGGATTTAACAAGTTTAAAACTTTCCGGTTTACCTATATCGGGAAGAAGAAAAACCGAAAATTATTCAGTTTTAAGGAGATGCATTTCGGCCGGGCCCGGTTCGGCAACCGGTTTGTTTTTGGGATAGAGCCCCATCAAAACCTTTTCGGGAGTCAGGGGTGCATCAAAGGCAGCAAACTGCGCATTGAACTCGCGCATGGCGTTCTGTATGGCAAAATAAACGCCCAGTCCGTAGAGCAAAGGTGGTTCTCCGACCGCCTTGGATCCCATCACCGCCAGACTATGCCCGGTTGTTTTCAAAGGCATGATGTTCAGTGTTTTGGGAACCGAATAGAGATCGGGAACCTTATAAGTGGACAAGCTATTGGAAAGCAGTTTCCCTTCGCCGTTATAACGCAACTCTTCCATCGTCATATAACCGATTCCCTGAATCAGTCCGCCTTCCACCTGACCCCTATCGATTACATCATTCATGCTGTCGCCGAAGTCGTGGACGACGTGTACTTCTTCTACTTCATAAATACCGCGCAACACATCCACTTTCACCACAAATGCCGCCGTTCCATAAACATGATAAGCAAACGGATGGCCTTTTCCCTTCTTCGCATCAAAATGGATTATGGGCGTGGCGTAATGACCGTTTTCGGTGAGGTTCACCCGGTTCAGGAAGGCTTGTTGGATCAGTGTTTCCCAGGTCAGATCGGTTTCTTTTCCTTTCACCCAGACCTTTTCATTCACAATTTCCACTTCTTTTTTGGAGGCATTGAGTTGTTCAGCGGCAAAGACTTTCAGCCGCAGCAAGAGGGCCTTGCAGGCCACGAGCAGTGCATTTCCGTTCAGATCGGCACCGGAGCTGGCTGCCGTCGGCGACGTATTGGAAACCCGGGTGGTGTTGGTGGATTCCAGTCGGATCCTGTTCGGGTCGATGGAAAAAGTCCGGGCAGCTACCTGCAACATTTTCGTGTTGACGCCCTGGCCCATTTCGATGGCGCCCGTACTCACGCCCACGCTTCCGTCGTGATAAATGTGCACCAGCGCCCGCGCCTGGTTCATAGAGATATTGGTAAAAGAAATGCCGAAAGTCACCGGCATCAGGGCCAGGCCTTTTTTACAGATCCGGTTTTTCCGGTTAAACGAGTCGATTTCTTTTTGTTTATCCTGAAGATGGTATTCGTCGCAAAGCGTTTTCCACGTTTTCCGGATGTTGACCTGTTTGGCTACCTGTCCGTAATAAAACGGGTCGTTTTCCCTTAAAAGATTTCTTTTCTGGATCAGCGATGCCGGCACATGCAACTCCATCGCGGCTTTGGCAAGGGCCGATTCGATGACAAACATGCCTTGTGGTGCGCCAAAGCCGCGAAACGCCGTGTTGGGCGGCAGATTTGTCTTGCAGCTGTATAACGTGGCTTTGACCTCCGGGATGAAATAAGAATTGGTCGTATGGAACAGGGTGCGGTGCGAAATGGCCGGACTGAGGTCGTTGGACGCGCCGCCATTTTGATAATAGGTCACCTCATAGGCCAGGATCTTCAGATCATGCGACAAGCCGATCTTAAAATCGGAAGAATAGGGATGCCTTTTCCCGGTGATCTGCATATCGTCGGACCGTGAAAGCACCAGCTTCACAGGCTTTTCCAATTTTTGGGCCGCCAGGGCTACCATAACGGCGGGCGCCGTCGCCTGGTCTTCTTTTCCGCCGAAACCACCGCCGAGCCGCACCACATCCACCTGGATCTGATTCATGGAAATACCCAGTACTTTCGCGATGGTGCGCTGGGCCGCCGTCGGGCTCTGGGTGGAAGAATGCACCATCAGTCGTCCGTTTTCTGCCGGATAGCCATAAGCTCCCTGGGTTTCCAAATACAAATGTTCCTGTCCGGCCTGTTCCACGGATCCTTCGAAAACATACTTGCACCGCGACCATTTTTTTTCGGGATCCCCCTTGGAAAAAACGGAGGGGGGGGTCAGCAACAGGCCTTTTTCTGCCGCTTCACGCGGATCGGTCACCACTTCAAGTTCCTTCAGGTCGAGCCGGATGAGCCGTCGTGCGCTCCGTGCCGCCCGCTCACTTTCGGCCACCACCAGGGCTATCGGCTGGCCCATAAATTCCACTTCCTTTTCAGCAAACAGCGGTTCGTCGGGGACGATCCCGCCGATCTGGTTTTCTCCGGGAATGTCTTTGGCCGTAAGGATTTCTATGACGCCGGGATAATTTTTTGCTTCCGTAAGATCGAGACTCCGGATTTCGGCATGGGCCACAGGCGAGAAAAAAATTACGGCATGCAGTGTTCCCAGTCTGACCGGAATGTCGTCCAGATACACCGATTTACCGGTCACATGTCCTTGTGAATCAATATTCTTCATGATAAAACCGCTATTTTTAACAGGTGATCTGCCGCAATAAAACCCGGAAACATTTCGATAAAATGGGCAAAAAACAATTGCCTCAACAATAACAATTTATATTCTTTGGTGCCTCGGATGTCGCTGATGGGCGCCACTTCTTCCCGCAGGATCTCCCAGGCGTCGAGCAGGGTCTGTTCATCCAGCATTTTTCCGGCCAAAAACTGCGCGGTTTTTTCGGTGTACAGCGGGAAGGGAAAAACGCCGCCGGCGGAAAGATCGGCTTTCAGGATCTTGTTGCCTTCCACCCGGATCCTCAAGGCCGAATTGACGCTGGCAATGTCCAGGAACCGGCGTTTACTGACCTTTTCAAAATTGAAGAAAACGCCCTCTCCAGGCCTTTCAAATTCCACTTTTTCAATCAGTTCTCCTTCCCGCAACCCCGTTTGCTTGTAGCCGCGATAGAATTTCCGCAAGGGCACGGAACGACGGTTTCCTTCCGGGCTTTTCAGCTGCACGGTGGCATCGAGTGCGAGCAAAAAAACCACCACGTCGGCGATCGGCGAAGCATTCATGATGTTGCCGGCCAGGGTCCCCATGTTGCGGATGGGCTCGGAGGAGATCAATTTGAAATGTTCCTTCAGCCTGGGAAAAATATTTTGTAATCCTTTATGGGCCAGCAGATCGGTAACTGTCACAGAAGCTCCGAAAGAACACTTTTCCTCATCAATTTCAATGTTGAGCAAATCGGGATGAGACCTCAAAAACTGCAACTGTGCCGGGAACAAGTCATCGGCTTTTTGTACGAAAAGGTCTGTTCCGGCTCCGACCGGAATGCCGCCGTCAACGGGTTGGGTCTCCGCCTGTATCGCTGCGAGCCGACCGGGAATTTCCCTAAAATACGCAGGAATAAACGCATTTTCTATGAGCCAGTCCAGATTTTTTTTCGCCTCTTTATGCGCCAGGGCTTTCGACAGATCCAGGGCGGCCCGCCCAATGGATTTGTATCCTGTGCAGCGGCAGATATTCCCACTGATGGACGCCAGGACATTTTCCTCGCTCGAAGGCTCCGAATCCAGGCTGTGTGCCGTGAGCGACATCACAAAACCGGGCGTACAAAAGCCGCACTGGGTGCCGGCGTGATCGATGAGCGCTTGTTGTACCGGAGACATTTTTGCTTTTTGCAACCCTTCGATGGTGACGATGTGCTTTCCCTGTACATTTCCCAATGGCGTCAGGCAGGAAACGAGGGTCCGGTAAGACACCTTTCCCCCGGCCAGGCTGCCTTCCATCACGGTACAGGCACCGCAGTCGCCTTCGCGGCAACCCACTTTGGTTCCTGTCTGGTGCATTTCGTACCGGATAAAATCCAGCAACACCATGCCGGGTTGTTTTTCGGTCCGGATCAGCCGGTCGTTCAGTATAAAGGAGATCATTGCCTGGTATCAGTCCATTTCAAATCACAAAGTTAAGGAATTTGGGGCCTCCTGGTGTCTCCGGATCTAAAAAAAGGTGATTTTCAGGTATTCCGGAAAGAATCGTCAAAACTTTAGAAAAAACCCGTCGAAAAAAACCCCCGCTATTTTGTTTTTTCTGTGCCTGCGGATGTTACAAATTTTGGTTACATTTGGTTTCCTAAATTCTGGTGCCATGAAAATCTTTAAAAGAATCCTGCTTGTCCTATTGCTTCTCGTCATTGCGATTGGTGGTGTCATTTATTTCTGGTTCAGAAGTACCGCCCCTGAATATTCCGGTAAGGTCCACCTGAAAGGGCTTCAGGACCAGGTATCCATCGTGTATGACCATTACGGTGTTCCGCATGTCTATGCCCAAAACGCACACGATGCTTACTTTGCGTTCGGATATGCCCATGCACAGGACCGGCTGTTCCAGATGGTGATGCTGCGTCGGGTGATGGAAGGCCGTCTTTCGGAGATCCTCGGAAAACAATTTGTGACCACCGATGAATACATGCGCACGCTATCCATCAACAAAATGGCCGGACAATGGGCCGAAGCGTTCATGAAAAATGCCGACCAGCCCGTGAAAGACGAAGTGCAGGCTTACCTGGACGGCATCAACAGCTTCATCACCAACCACAAGCTTCCCGTGGAGTTCACCCTGCTCAACTTCAAACCGGCCAAATTCACCCTCAAGGATGTCTTCGGCATCATCGGTTACATGTCGTTGACCTTCACCGTTTCGCTGGACGAAAACCCGGTGGCTTCCAGAATTTACGACAAATGGGGTAAGGCCTATTTGAAGGATCTCGGCCTGGATTCGCTTTCCAATACCGCTTATTACCACAACAACAAAGATATTATCCTTTCGGGATTGTTAAAAAATGCCCGGTCGTTGCAGGATTTGATCCCCATGCCCATCTGGGAAGGATCCAACAACTGGGTGGTGAGCCGCGCGCATTCCAAATCCGGAAAAGTGCTGCTGGCCAACGACACCCACATCAAATATTCGCAACCGGCCGTGTGGTATGAAGCCTACCTGCAATATCCCGGTTTCGATATGTACGGCTATTACCTGGCCGGAATTCCCTTTGCGCTGGTGGGACACAACGATCATTACGGCTGGGGCCTGACCATTTTCCCTTTCGACAATATGGATCTTTATGCAGAAAAAGTCAACCCGTCGGATTCGAATCAGGTCTGGTACGATGGCGCCTGGCGAAACGACAGCATCGATCCGCAGATCATCAAGGTAAAAGGAGAAAAAGACGTTCCTTTCGATGTACGCTATACGGTACACGGGCCCATTTTAAACGGCGCCTTTTCAAACCTCAACCATGCTTCAGGTCAGCAAGTTAGCCTTTGGTGGGCACCGCTTCATCTGAACTCCACTTCGCTGGAAGCGCTTTATGATCTGAACAATGCCACGGACATGGCCGATTTCAAAAAAGGCGTTTCGCTGATCGACGTGGTAGGATTGAATGTGGCTTACGGTGATACCGATGGAAATATCGCCTGGTGGGCCGCCGGAAAGATCCCGTTAAGGAGAGATCCTCAGATCAACCCGAAATTGATCCTGAATGGTGCCGATTCGGCCACCGATATCATCGGTTTTTATCCTTTCGATAAGAACCCGCAGTCCGTCAATCCGCCCAGCGGGATCCTGAATACTTCCAACAACATGCCCCCGCCGGTGGACGGATACATTTATCCCGGTTATTATTATCCCGGTTACCGGGCCTCACGGGTTCGCCAATTGCTGGAATCCAAACCCAAATGGACTATCCGGGAAATGGAAAACATCCAGCTGGACACCCATTCCGACCGGGATATGAAACTGGTGCAGCTGATCCTTCATCATATGGGTGGTACGCCGGGGGATCCGAAAGTGGTGGAAGCCCTGCAAAACTGGGACGGAAACTACGATACCGCCAGCGTTGGGGCCACCATTTACACCCAGATGCTCTATTTTGTCCTGCGGGATGCCATGGAAGACGAGGTCGGAGCCCAGGATTTTCAGAAACTGTGCGGCATGAATCTGCTCACCAGTTCGATCGAAAGACTTTTCGAAGACTCCACCTCCGTGTGGTGGGATAACGTGAACACAAAAGCCCGGGAGACACGGGCAGATATTTTCAAACAGGCCTTCTCGGAAACCGTCACTGCATTGAGAAACCAGCTGGGCAGTGATGTTTCACAATGGAAATGGGGCAAGGTACATCAGCTGCTGAACGTGCACCCCATCGGAACCCGACCCCCTTTTGACCGGTATTTCAACGTCGGACCGTTTCCCATCCGGGGCAGCAACGAAGTGGTTGATAAGGAAGCCTTTGCCTACAACAAAAACGGGGTGTATCCGGTCACTTCCGGCCCGGCCCTGCGTTTCCTCATCGACTTCGGCAACACCGACCATGCGTTGTCCATCCTGCCCACAGGCGAATCGGGGAATGTGCTGAGTCCGCATTATGCCGACCAGGCCGTCATGTACGTGAAAGGCGAATACCGTCAGCAGTTTACACGGCGGCAGGATATTAAAAACGGAACCGTATTGACCTAAATACCCAAAGAATAACCTTCATGGAGCAATACAGAAGCAGAACTTCCGATCTGATCAAAGGGGTGGCCATCATCGCCATGGTCCAGGTCATCCTGCTGGAATTCTTTGCCCGCCAGCATATCCTGGACGGGTTAACCGGTAAGATCTCCCTGTTCATCGGCGGGTCTAGCACCGCACCCATTTTCCTTTCCGTGATGGGTTATTACATTGCCTACAAACGGGACCCATTCAGAAAAAAGCTGTTGCGGGGCATTGAACTGATCGGACTGGGTTTTCTGGTGAACATCGGACGGAACTTCCAGGCCCTGGTCGGGCTGTCGCATCCGGAAAATGCAGGCGGGATCCTGCCCCTGATCTTCAGCACCGACATCCTGATCCTGGCCGGACTAAGTCTGATCGCCATCGCCGTGATCATCCAGCTGTTCAGAGGGCATGTGCTGATCTTTCTTTCGCTGATCGTGATCCTGTTGCTGCTGCAATATGTCATTCCTCCGGTGGAAAAGACCTTCCCGGATTCTGTTCTTTTGCCTTTTTTCTATGGAAAATATCCCCGCGGATACTTCCCGCTCATCCCCTGGCTTTCATATGTGCTGGCAGGTTACTGCTTTTTCCAGTTCAAGAATTATTTCGTCTCCGACCAGTTCAAACACAGCCAGACGGTCAAGGTGATGCTGTTGTTTCTTTCGGGCATCGTGCTGATCGTGACGGCCAAATTCGGATTCCGGGTGTCCGTCAAACCGCAGCTCTATTTTCATCACGGGATCATGTTCTTTTTGTTCTGCATCAACTATGTATTCTGGTTGCTGCTCAGCGCACGGGCCATTGTTCACCGCAGTGATAATTTCATCTCCCATTACGTGGAATGGCTTGGAAAGAATGTTACGGTTTTTTATGTGATCTTTATGATCCTCATTGGAAATATGTCGGTGGTCTTATACCGGAGCGGCGGATATGAGGAACTGGCCGGTCTGTTCATCGGTTCGCTGCTCATCACCAGTTTGCTGGTGCTGGTGTGGAATATGATCCGGCATCCGGAAACGGATCCCGAAGCCTGAATTTATTTCGGAAGCATCAGATCAAATGATACTCGATGGCCAGCATCAGCAATGAAAAGACATCTACCATCCAGAGGGCCGGATGAATTTCTTTCCATTTTCCCAGGATCGCTTTGATCAGCGTAAAGCTGAGCAGTCCATAGACGATGCCCTGCGTCAGCGAATACGTCAAGGGGATCAGGAGGATGGTGAAAAAGGCCGGGATGGCCTCCTCCATGTTCCGCCATTCGATGTTTTTTAACGGAACTGCCATAAACACACCGACCAACACCAACACCGGCGCCGTCGCCACAGCCGGTACCAGTTGTGCCAAGGGCGAAAGAAACAGGAAGGGCAGAAACAACAGGCCCGTCACGATGGCTGTCAGGCCGGTCCTGCCGCCTTCGTGGATGCCGGTGGCGGATTCAATGTAAGCCGTTCCCGAACTGGTGCCGAAAACACCGCCCAGCAACGTGGCAAAACCGTCTACGATCATGGATTGTTTGATGTATTTCGGGTCGCCGTTCTCATCTTTCAGATCCCCGGCTTCCGCCACACCCACAAACGTGGTGATGCTGTCGAACATATCCACAAAAAGCAAGGCAAAGATGATCGGGATGTAGCTGTAACGCAGCGACCCCAGCAGATCGGCTTTTAAAAACCAGCTGAAATCCGGTGCCGCATAGATCCCGCCGTAGTTGATCAGGGTCTTCACCCCATGGTTCACGGAGGCGGCGTCGCCAAACCAGCGGCCTACCGGCCAGGCGATCAGCGTGGTTATGATCATTCCCAGCATCATGGCGCCCCTGAGTTTTTTTACCACCAGAATGGTCGTGATAAACAACCCGGCCAGAAATACGAGCGTAACGGCATGGATGGAACCCACGCCCAGCAGGGGGGCTTTGGCGACGATAAAACCACTGTTGTGCAAACCGATGACCGCTATAAAGAGGCCGATCCCGACGGCTCCCGCGAATCTTACGGTGGCGGGAATGGCTTTGATGATGGCCGTGCGGATGTTCAGCGCGGAAATGATCACAAAAAACACCCCCGCCCAGAAGATGGCCCCCAGGGCAATTTCGGGCTTCACGCCCTGGGCCAGGACCACCGAATAGGTAAAATAGGCATTGATACCCATGCCCGGCGCCACCAGGATCGGGTTTTTGGCATACCATCCCATGGCAATGGTACAAAATGCACTCAGCAGCACCGTGGCCGTCAATCCCGCCGCATAGGGAATGCCGGCGTCTTTCAAAATGGACGGATTTACCACAATGATGTACATTCCGGCAATGAACGTCGTGATCCCGGCCAGCACCTCGGTCTTGAAATCCGAGTGATTTGCCTGCAGGTCAAAGGTTTTGTCGAATAAGGTCATGATGTTGGATGGTTAGATATTTCAGGACGAAGAATAAATTTTAGTTTCCTCACGGAATATAAACTGTAAATATCCAAAAAAAATCAATTGTCAGACAGGGATTTGTCCGTTTGAACATTCCTCCGAACGATCCTTCTAATTTAAAAACAATCTATTGTTAAATCAATAACAATTCATTGCTTCCAATTTCTTTTGTCGTACTTTTGCCGGGAATTTAGGATTCCGAGATTGATGGAAACAAAAAAACTAATGAGCGAATTCCTTCCGGTCAGCAAAGCGGCGTGGAAGGAAAAGATCCTGGCCGACCTGAAAGGCGGCGATTATGAAAAGAAGCTGGTTTGGCACACCGACGAAGGGTTTGCCGTAGAGCCAATTTACACTTCCGAAGACGAAGCGGGCCTTGAATATCTTCGTTCCCTTCCGGGAGATTTTCCGTTCATCCGGGGCAACCGGAAAAGCGGAAATGACTGGAAGGTGAACCAGCAGATCCTGGTGTATGATCCAGAAAATGCCAACCGGATTGCCCTGAGTGCCTTGAAAAACGGAGCCACTTCACTGGCGTTTGACCTGGAAAAACCGGTGGATTTCGAGACACTCGACACGCTGTTAAAATCCGTATCTGCGGAAGAAACCGAACTCAATTTCAAGGTTGAAAATCCTGCGACATTGCCGTCTTTGCTCGTCGCATTGGCCGAAAAACGCGATTGGAACGTGGCAAAGATGCAGGGTTCGATTTACTGTGATCCGGTCTCCCAATTAACATTAAACGGTAAAAAGCCGGATTTTCATCCGGCTGAGAACCTGTTGAAGGCCCTGGAGGTATTACCAGCTTTCCATGGGCTCACCCCGGATGTGGGGATTTTTCACAACAGCGGGGCCACGGCCGTCACCGAAATCGGATTGGCGCTGACCACAGGAAATGTGTACTTGGAATATTTCACCGAAAAAGGCCTGGACGCGGCCACTGTAGCCCACAGGATGCGCTTCAACTTTGCCACGGGTTCCAACTATTTCATGGAAATGGCCAAGTTGCGGGCATTCCGTTACCTCTGGGCCAGAATCCTCGAAGCCTATGGGCTGAAGCCCGAAGAGGCCAGCACTTACATCCATGCTGGCAGTGCCGTGCGAAACAAAACCGTTTACGATCCGTTCGTCAACATGCTGCGCACCACCACCGAAACCATGGCCGCCAGCCTGGGTGGCGCCGATTCCATTACGGTATTGCCTTACGACGCTCCCTTCGAAACCCCCAACGACATGGCCGTTCGCATTGCACGCAACCAGCAGGTCATTCTAAAAGAAGAATCCTTTTTCGACAAAGTAGCCGACCCAGCTGCGGGCTCATATTACATCGAAAATCTCACCGGCAATCTGATCCGGAAAAGCTGGGATCTGTTCCTCGAAATTGAAGACAATGGAGGGTATGTCAACGTTTTTGAGCGCGGGGAAATTTCGCGACGGATCCGGACAGAAGCGGGCAAAAAAGATCAGCATGTGGCGCTGCGAAAGCAATCGGTTCTGGGCGTCAACCAATTTCCCAATGCAACCGAACACCTGGTGGATCCCCTTTCTGAATCGGTTTTCCACATTCCAAACAGCGAAACCATCGGGTTGGAACCCTACCGGGCAGCTGCTGCTTTAGAAGCCTTGCGTCATAAAACGGACCTTTTTGCCCTGAAAAACAAAAGGCCGCAAGCCTGGATGTTCACCTTTGGTGATCTGTCCAAACGGTTGGCACGAGCACAGTTTTCCGGGAATTTCTTTGCTGCCGCGGGATATGAAATTGCAAACCACAACGGTTTCCCGACGCTGGAAGCCGGCATCGAAGCTGCAAAAAAGGACAAACCTGAAATTGTGGTGCTGTGTAGTTCCGACGAAGCTTATGAAACCATGGCCCTGCCGGTTTTTGAAGCGCTGAAAGACCGATGTATTGTGGTGGTGGCTGGCTATCCGCAACACCTCATCGAAAAGTTAAAAACGGCCGGAATGGCGTATTTCATCCACATGAAAAGCAACATTCTGGAGGAATTATCAAAATATCAAAGCCTTCTTGGAATTCAATAGAAACTGAAATTGTTCATGAAACCTGATTTTAAAAATATCAAAATAGACAGCATCGCAGCGCATGCGGCTCATACCATGAAGCAGCCCGAATGGATGCCGGCAGAGCAAATTCCCGTTAAGGCAGCCTATACCGAACACGACCGGGAAGGGATGGAACATCTGAATTTTGTGGCAGGCGAGGCTCCTTTTCTGCGCGGACCGTATTCCACGATGTACGTCACACGACCCTGGACCATCCGTCAGTACGCCGGATTTTCCACCGCCGAAGAATCCAATGCCTTTTACCGTCGCAACCTGGCCGCCGGTCAAAAAGGGCTGTCTGTCGCTTTCGACCTGGCCACGCACCGTGGTTATGATTCGGATCACGAGCGCGTGGTGGGCGATGTGGGAAAAGCCGGGGTTGCCATCGATTCGGTGCTGGACATGAAGATCCTTTTCGACGAGATCCCGCTGAAAGACATCTCCGTTTCCATGACCATGAATGGCGCCGTGTTGCCGGTAATGGCATTTTACATCGTCACGGCCCTGGAACAGGGCGCCAAACTGGAAGAACTTTCCGGTACCATCCAGAACGACATTCTGAAGGTATTCATGGTACGGAACACGTACATTTATCCGCCGGAACCTTCCATGCGCATCATTTCGGATATTTTTGAATATACGTCGAAAAATATGCCGCGGTTCAACTCCATCTCCATTTCGGGATATCACATCCAGGAAGCCGGTGCCACCGCTGACATCGAGCTGGCTTACACGCTGGCCGACGGGTTGGATTACATCCGTACCGGCCTGAAAGCCGGCCTGAAGATCGACGATTTTGCGCCACGTCTTTCGTTTTTCTGGGGCCTGGGCATGAATCACTTCATGGAAATTGCCAAACTGCGTGCCGCCCGGATGCTTTGGGCCAAAATCGTTAAGCAGTTCGATCCCAAAAATCTGAAATCCATGGCCTTGCGTGCCCACACGCAGACTTCCGGCTGGAGTCTGACGGAACAGGACCCGTTCAACAACGTGGCACGAACCTGCATCGAAGCCATGGGCGCCGCACTGGGCCACACCCAGTCGCTGCACACCAACGCGCTGGACGAAGCCATCGCCCTGCCCACAGATTTTTCCGCCCGCATTGCCCGGAACACCCAGCTTTACATCCAGCAGGAGACGGAGATCTGCCGGACGGTGGACCCATGGGCCGGCTCGTACTATGTGGAAAGCCTGACACAGGAGCTGGCAGCAAAAGCCTGGAAACTGATCGAGGAAGTGGAAGAAATGGGTGGGATGGCCAAAGCCATCGAAACAGGATTGCCCAAGATGCGCATCGAGGAAGCCGCCGCCCGCAAACAGGCACGCATCGATGCACGGAAAGACGTCATCGTGGGCGTGAACCGCTACAAGGCAGAAACGGAATATCCCCTGGAAATTCTTGAGGTCGATAACACGGCCGTCCGTGAAGCACAGATCGCCCGGTTGAAAAAACTGCGCGGAGAAAGGAATGAAGCCGAAGTGCAGCAATGCCTGGATGCCATTACGGAAGCCTGCCGTGCCGGAAAGGGAAATCTGCTGGA
This sequence comes from Candidatus Sulfidibacterium sp., assembly GCA_046706345.1. GTDB lineage: Bacteria > Bacteroidota > Bacteroidia > Bacteroidales > F082 > Sulfidibacterium. The sequence goes on along the minus strand of JBJKPL010000115.1, from coordinate 1,557 downwards.
ACTTTCGGTGGAAGCTGCAAAAAAACGTGCCAGTCTCGGAGAAATTTCGTATGCTTGTGAAAAAGTTTTCGGAAGATATAAAGCCGTGATCAAATCCATTTCAGGCGTATTTTCACAGGAATCCGGTGACGATCCTGTCTTTGATAAAGCCCGTAAGCTGGCAGACGAGTTTGCCCGAATCGAAGGGCGCCGTCCCCGTATTATGATTGCCAAGATGGGGCAGGACGGCCACGACCGTGGTGCCAAAGTGGTAGCTACCGGTTATGCCGACATCGGTTTTGATGTGGACATCGGACCGCTGTTCCAGACGCCGGCGGAAGCCGCCCGCCAAGCGGTGGAAAACGATGTGCACATTCTGGGCGTCTCCACGCTGGCCGCAGGCCACAAAACACTGATCCCGCAGGTAATTGACGCGCTGAAGGCCCTGGGCCGTGAAGACATCCTAGTGATTGCCGGGGGCGTGATCCCACACCAGGATTATCAATTCCTTTACGATGCGGGCGTAGCTGCTATTTTCGGCCCCGGAACCGTGATTGCCGAAGCCGGGATCAAGATGCTGGAACTGCTGCTGGAAGCCAGAGTCTGAGCCTTGTAAAAACTTCTTATTTTTAATTTTGTTACTTTAGGGGCGAGTAAAAGACCGTGACAGAGTGACTCTATTACTGTGTCACTTACAAAAATCTGTTTACAAGTACTATGCATACTGACCTATTAAGTTTGTTCGGCTATTTTGCCTCCCTGATCATCGCCCTTTCCATGACCCTGAGTTCCATCGTAAAGTTCCGATGGATCAACCTGCTTGGGGCGCTGGGATTTGCCATTTATGGTTTACTGATCCACGCCATCCCGGTAACGGTTTTAAACGGGTTTATCGTGGCCGTGGACGCGTATTACCTGATAAAAATTTATGGAAAAGAAGAAGTCTTTCAGATCCTGGAAGTCCGGAACGACAACAAGTACCTCAAAGAATTCATTCAATGTCATGATAAAGAAATCCGCTACTTTTTCCCCAATTTTTATTATCAACCGGAAATGAACACGATCAGCTTTTTTGTATTGCGGAATATGACCGTTGCCGGCGTTTTTCTGGCCCACCGTCAGGAAGAGGATGTGTTGCATGTGGGATTGGATTATGTGATTCCGGAATACCGGGATTTTAAAAACGGAAGGTACATTTACCAGCATTTACGACGCTGGTTTCCTTCCAAGGGGTTTAAATCTGCCTATGCGCCCGCCGACAATCTGAAATACATCAAATATCTTAAAAAACTGGGGTTCAAAGAAGACGAAAAAGGCAACTTAACCATGGCGCTAGTCTGAAAATCACTAAATTCGCATCATGCGAATCCTGATCCAAAACGGAATCCTTGTCACGGCAACGGATATTTTTTCAGGCGATCTTTTGATCGAAAACGAAAAGATTGTTCAGATCGACCGGCAGCGTATTGCTTCCGACAGGGCCGATGAAGTGATCGATGCCAGGGGTTTTCCAGTCTTTCCGGGCGGTATCGATCCCCATGTACACCTGCACCTGCCCACCGCAGCAGGGTATTCGAG
>JBJKPL010000114.1:0-2518 GCA_046706345.1 Candidatus Sulfidibacterium sp. | reverse complement strand
ATGCTATAGAGTCCATACCCGTTATTTTTCATCAGCGTGGGTTTTCCTCTGAAGTCGAAGCCCTTTCCATTGTCCCGAACCGAGAAACAATAGTTCTCCTGTTCGGTTTTAATTTTCACTTCAATTTTGCTGGCCTGGGCATGCTTGGTGACATTGGTAAGCAGTTCGCAGATAATACGATAAACCAGAATTCGGGTATCCGTATTCAAATCAAGCCTCGGGACATTGCTGTGAAACTCGGTATTGATTTTATGGAGCTGCTCCACCTGGCCCAGTTTCCATTTTATGGCCGCCATCAGTCCGAGTTCATAGAGTGCCGGCGGGCTCAGGTCGTAGGTCAGCGAACGGGACTGGACGATGGCATCGCTCAGCAACTTGCTGGCTTTATGAACGGTTCCGTGAACATCCGACACCAGGTTTTTTCGCAACAGGGAGGAAAGGTTTATGTTGGCCAGCGACAGGATCTGACCGATGCCGTCATGAAGATATTCGGCAATCCGGCGTCGCTCTTTTTCCTCGGCCATGAGCAACTCGGAGTTCATTCTTCTGAGTTTCTCCTGCTCTTTTTTGATTTCTTCCAGGCTGTCCTGCAGGTCCTGATTTTTCTTGCGCAACATATCTTCGGCTTCCTTGATGCGCAACAGGACTTTCACCTGAGAGATCAGTTCCGGAGTTTCAAAGGGTTTGGTGATGAAGGCCTCGGCTCCCGAATTCAGGCCTTTGATCCGGTTTTCGTAATTCCGCCCCAGGGCAGAGACCAATAAAATGGGGATGTCGCGGGTTTGATCTTCCGCTTTTAAACGCCGGCAGACTTCAAAACCGTCCATCTCCGGCATGAGGATATCCAGCAGAATTGCGTCCGGTTTCTGCTTCCTGGCAATTTCGATGCCCTCGGGGCCCGAAAAGGCCGTATCCACCGTACAATGCTGAATGTTCCTTGACAATATGGCCTTGATCAGAACCAGATTGTTCTCGTCGTCATCAATCGCTAAAATCCTTTTCATCCTTCAATTCCCGGCACAGGATGTGCCTCCAGGGTGCAATAATACAATTTTTTTATATCAGGAAACAAGGAAAAAGAATGCAACCCCGATCAGTCCAGGAGAAATTCTTGCCCAGACATGAAAAAACACTTCGTGTTTAATAAACACAATCTTTTTCTTTTTAATTTTGAAAAATTGGGTCCGGATAGACGAACCGGAGCCTCATTTAATCTCACATCAACATGAAATATCAGATCATCAGGAAAATTACCGTAGGGTTGTTAACCACCGCCTTATTGTCTTTCGGCTGTGTAATACCGTTGCGGCGACAGGAAATTCAAACTTCAAACCGGGGACGTACGGTAAAAACCATGGACGCCCACTGGAAATTCATCCGGCAGGATGTCGGGAACGGAAGTGCCGTCGGCTTAAACGATCAAAACTGGAATACCGTAAACCTACCGCATTCCTGGAACAGCCGTGATGCCTTTTCGGATACCCGCGGCTATTACCGCGGACCGGCATGGTACCGGAAGATTCTTTTTCTTAACAAACAGGATTCTGGAAAACAGATCTTTATCAAGTTCGGGGCTGCCAACCAACTGGCCGACGTTTATGTGAACGGACACCAGGTTCTGGAGCACCAGGGCGGCTACACCGCCTTTGCCGCCAACATCACCCGGTGGGTTCATTTCGGGGAAGACAACCTCATTGCCGTAAGGGTGGATAACCGCTTCGATGCTGACATTCCTCCCCTGACGGCGGATTTTACCTTCTTCGGCGGACTATACCGGGATGCCTGGCTGATCATGACCGATCCGGTCCACATCGCCGTTGACGACGATGCGTCTCCCGGTGTTTTTATACATACCTCTAACCTGTCGGACCAGAAAGCCAAGGTCCATATTTCGGCGGTCCTGGTGAATGACTCCGACTCGGAGCAAACGATCCGTCTGAAAAATACCGTGACGGATGCCAATGGAAACCCGGTGAGCCAGGATTCAGAAAACATCCTGCTGGCGGCCCATCAGAAAAAGACCGTGTCGATGGTCCTGCCTGACATCCGGGATCCGCACCTGTGGTCACCGGGGAATCCGTATCTCTATTCCGTAAAAACAGTTGTATCCTCCGGTGGAAAGGTACTGGATGAAGAAAACAATCCGTTGGGCATCCGCTGGTACCGTTTCGACCCCGACCAGGGATTTTTCCTGAACGGACATCATCTGGCGCTTCGGGGTGTGAGCCGTCACCAGTTTTATCCGGGCCTGGGGAATGCCCTGCCGCAACAGCTTCACATCCGCGACATGAAAATGATCAAAGAGATGGGGGCCAATTTTGTCCGGCTGGCCCATTATCCTCAGGATCCTTCCGTGCTGCGTGCCGCCGACAGGCTGGGAATTTTGATCTGGCAGGAAACGCCCGACGTCAATTTTATTCATGTATCCAACGCATATACCGAAAACGCCACGGAAGCCCTTCGTGAGATGATCCACCAATTTTATAATCACCCGTCCATTATTTTATGGGGATTCATG
>JBJKPL010000113.1:0-2464 GCA_046706345.1 Candidatus Sulfidibacterium sp. | reverse complement strand
GTTCTTTAGAGTTCATAAAGTGCCTATAATTCGTTAAGTTAATTTTCAACCTTTCTATCTTGAGGCACTTTATGAATTCTAGCGCACTTTAGGCACTTTTAATGTTTTTCCAGGTATTCAAAAATGGCTGAGAAATCCTGCCGGCCCAGGCCCTGGGCTTTGGCGCCTTCAAACAGCTCCTTGGCCACATTGGCAAGATACAGCGGTTGGTTGTTTTCATACGCCGAAACAGCTGCCAGATGCAAATCTTTGTGCATCCATTCCAGCGGGAACATCACCTCGTAATTGCCGGTTGAAATGGCTGAGATCTTATTTTTCACAAACGGCGGCGTTACGATCAGGTTGGGCAGGGTCTCCAGGAGGAAATCCCTGGAAATACCCATTTTCTCGCCCAGCAGCACGGCTTCTGAAAACAAGGCCATGGACTGGGCCATCATCATGTTGATGATCATCTTAAAGGAAGCGCCCTGCCCTGCGGCACCCATATAGAACGTTTTCTTCCCCATCATGTCGAAGAAACCGTCAATATCCCGGGCTACTTCTGCTGTGGATCCGACCAGAAACAACAATTCGGCATGCTGCGCCTGCGGTTTGGAACCCGACACCGGGGCATCCAGAAACCGCACGCCGGCTTTTTCGGCTTCGGCTTTCGACTGAAGGCTGAAAGAAGGGTTTACCGTCGTGCTGTCGAGCCACCATGCCTTGTTTTTCATGGACTGCAATACCTGCCCTTCGCCCCAGAACATTTCGGCCACCACCTGTGGGGTAGAGAGCATACTGAACACCACATCGGCATCGCTGACCGCTTCGGCAGCCGTTGCGGCCACTTTCGCCCCATTTTCTTTCAAAGGCAAAGCGCTTTCCGCCGTCCGGTTGTACACCGTCAGATCCACCCCGTGTTTCAAAAGATTGGCCGCCATGCGGCTTCCCATGATTCCCAAACCAATAAAAGCAACTTTCATTTTTCTGTTTTTGCCCCAAAATTACGACAAAAGATGGAAGACGGAAGTCAGAAGAGTCAACTCTGGTCACGTTAGCTCACGGTATGAACTTAAGTCACTTTCCAAAATATTTTCCTAACTTTATCCCGTCAAAAACCCAAACCCGTATCGAAAAACACCTTCACCTTATAAGATTATGCAACCCAATTTACTGAAAAAGCCCTGTCCCGTATGCAGAATGAAATTGCGGGCCGATTCGACTGACCGCCTGGAAAAGATCATCCGCTGTCCGAACTGCGGTACGTTACTCATTGACAATCCCAAAAGAAGATCCGCGGGGATGCTGATCAGCATTTCCGGGTTGATCCTGTGGGGCCTCCTTAGCGCCTGGATGGGAACCAGCATGCTGCTGTTGGTATCCATCATCGCCGTCAGCTTTTTAATCTCACTGCTGATCCGGAATTTCTCTGCCGTAAAAAAAGATCTGGTCATCCGGAACATTCTGACCCGCCAAATTTCCTACATCGACAAGTCCGACTGGGAGGAGATCGTCAGGAACAACGGCGATAAGGACAATATGTTTGAGATCATCGAGGAGCTGTAACACTTCCTTTGATAAACGAGGGTAACCGGAAGACATCGCGTTCCGACAGCACGGGCCTGTTCCCCGCATTCGGATACTTTCAGGATCGAAATTTTCGCCAAACCGCTGATTGTTCGGCAGAAGCTTTAAGATTTATTAGGATATAACAACATATGTTCAAATTCCGGCACCGGGATAACTCTTATCTTTACTCCTATTAAACCAAATCATTAACTTCTTGAAAAAACCCAAAACCATCCCCGGGACTCGCTTGAGGTATGTTTTGATGATCCTGTTTGCAACGTTTTCCTTTCCGTTGATGGCGCAGCAGCATTCTGAACCGGATCTCATGGGCCTGACCGGCATTGTTCTGACTGCCGACAGTTTAAAGCCCATTGCAGACGCCAGGGTCTTCAGCCGGGAAAATTTCATGGGAACGTTCACCGATGCCGGGGGACGCTTTACCCTGGCTGTGGTTTTGGGGGATACGCTGCTGTTTTCCTCGCTGGGATATGCAGACCTCGAGGTGGCGGTCGACGATCGTTTGTTGTCCCAAAAGATGCCTGTGCGTTTTTTCCTGAAAAAGGATACCGTGCAGATCCATGAAGTGGTGATCCATGGTTTTCTGAATTATCGGATGTTCAAACAAAAGATCATCGACATGAAACCGCAAACCCGGCCGATGGTACTTTTCCACGGAATGTAAGACCATCCCCGTTTACATATAAAACCCTATAATGTCGGAGTTCATCTTAGCAGCCCCATTCAGACGCTGTATAATCTGTACAATTCGAAGGCCGTGCTGCAACGCCATTTGCTGCGGAACCGGAGAAAGTACAACCGGAACATGATGAAACTCGGAAAGACGCAGGATACCATTCATCCCGTTCCGGATTATCTGTGGAAGAAACAACGCTAGCCTCAGGCATTCCCCGAATCC
>JBJKPL010000112.1:0-2226 GCA_046706345.1 Candidatus Sulfidibacterium sp. | reverse complement strand
TCTGGGACGGCATTTATGTGGGCGTTACCGCTTCGAAAGCCATGCGCAACACCATGGTCATATCGGCATTTGTGATTTTCCTTCCGGTTTATTACACCACCGTTCATACCCTGGGAAACAATGGCCTCTGGCTGGCCCTGGAGTTGTTCATGCTGGCAAGGGGCGTCACGATGTGGATCACTGCTCCCCGGGCCATTTATGAAAGACCGCGGTTCCGCCTTGGGAAAGGGCAATAAAAAAGCCTGAGCTCTTGAGCTCAGGCTTTTTCAGTATACAAAAAAACAAGATTATTTTTTCGGTGCGGGTGCCTTCTGGATGTTCACCAGCTGTACGTCAAAGACCAACGTGGAGAAGGGCGGAATGGGTCCCATGTTCCGGGGGCCGTATGCCAGCGAAGAAGGAATGATCAGCGTGGCCGTCCCCCCTTTTCTGAGCATGGCGATGCCTTCGTCCCAACCTTCGATCACCTGATGTTTCCCCAGGGTGAATTCAAAAGGTTTGCCCCTGTCGATGGAGCTGTCAAATTTCTTACCGTTCAAAAGGTAACCGGTATATTGCACGGACACCTGCTCTCCGGCTTTGGGATGCGGTCCGTGGCCCGGTTTTTTGGGAATGAAATACAAACCGTCCTTGGTAGGCTTCACATGGATTTTGTGATCCTTCAGATAGGCGTCGCGCTCTTTCACTTCCTGAGCCTGAAGTTCTGCCATTTTTGCAGCTTCTTCTTTCTGAAGCTCGGCAGCGGATTTCACCGCCAGCAGTTTAATGGAGAAATATACGTCACCGGTCGAGTCCACAAACTTGGGAACCCGCGGCATCCGGAAGAGTTTTTTGAATACGGAATCCGCATTGGTGAAGAATTTTGCGCTATCCCCAACATGCATCATCTGCAAACCAGCATAAATATCACCGGGATAAATGGATTTGATGACCGGAATTTTCAAAGGAAGTTGTGCTGCAGGAAGCTTTCTACTGTCGAATAACAAGGAATCCGGCGTTCCGTAAACCAGTTCCACTTCACAGAATTCTCCTTGTCTGGCCTGCGTTGTGTCGTTACTTTTGTGAAAAAATTTGTAGTAAAGTCCATCCGCGGTTTTTTCAAATCCCGGATGTTTGTTCACTCCCTTGTTACAGGAAGCAAGAAAAAAACCGCCCGCCACAAAGGCTAAAGCAATGATTAAGAGTTTTTTCATTTTCTAAATTTATTTTAATTGAACTAATTCCACATCATAAATCACCGGTACATCGGGAGGAATTTTACGACCGTCGCCGGACAAACCGAATGCAAGATGCGAAGGTAATAGGAATTTTGCTTTATCGCCCACTTTTAGCAAAATAATTCCTTCTTCCAGGCCGCTAACCTCCGTACTGTGGCCGATTCGAAACGTTTTCAATCCGCTTTGAGCCGAAGAATAAACCGCGGTTCCGTTGAGCAGGCTGACGGAATAGGCAATGGTGGCCTCCTCGCCCACTTTGGCGGGCCGGCCCTGCCCGTGATGGTAGATCATGTAACGAAGCCCCGTGGAAGTTTCCTGCATTTTCCAGTGTTTCTCGCGGATAAAGTTTTCAATTTCCGCATTTTCACGGGCCAGCCATTGTTTATTCAACTCGATCAGCTGGTCCGCCGATAGCGGAACGACCTTTTTTTTGTTCCCGGAGGGCCTGCTTCCGGAGCAGGACGTCAGGAAAAAAAGAAAAAGCAATACAGAAAACACCGAAAGCTTGCGCATTACAGGCTAATTTTATAATCCAGTTCTTGCTGGTAACTTTTTACCACTTCTTTCAGTTTCCCGATGGTCTCGATCATGGTGAGCGATGAATTGCCGCCCGATGCATTTTTATGGCCGCCGCCGTCAAAATAGGTTGCCGCCAGCGTATTGACATTGAACTGGCCTTTCGACCGGAAAGACATCCGGATGACTTTGTCTTTTTCACTGAGCAACACCGACAGATTCACATCGGCCATCGACAGGGGATAATTCACCACGCCTTCGGTATCGCCCACCTGGTAATGAAATCGCTCGAGATCTTTTTTATCCAGATAGATGACCGCAGCATGCAGGTCTTTCCAAACCAGCATCCGCTCGCTGATGGCAAAACCCAACAGCCGCAGCCGGCTTTCGGTAAACGTATCATAAACCATTTTGTGGACCAGTGCTGGATCCACGCCTTTATCGATCAGGGCAGCCGCAATGCGGAAAGTCCGCCCGTGGTCGCAGCTATAAC
>JBJKPL010000111.1:0-3091 GCA_046706345.1 Candidatus Sulfidibacterium sp. | reverse complement strand
ATCAGCGGGGTGATGATAAACTGCTCCGCCGGATGCAGAAAATGTGGTTCCACCACCAGGCTGAAGGTGAGATTTTTACCCTTTTCGCTTTCCCAGGAATTGGTGCCGTTTCCTTTGCCCTGGGTCTGGTTGCCGGTCCAGATCACCATGCCGTGGCGCGCCGTTCCTTCCTGAATGTCTCTGACGGCTTTCTGGTTGGTCGAAGGCAGTGAATCGTAATATTGTAAGTCGAATTCCATGATCTTTGTCTGTTTTGGTTTTGAATTTAGCAATGTAGCGCCTGTGCTCAAAATAGTTCCGTCAGATAACCTGTCCGCCCCGGGCAGCACATCATCCGGTGGTACTGAAATTTTTTATGAACTGTAAATATAAGCCAAATGCCGACTCCCGATCCAGTTCGTTGGTAAATTTGTTTTGATACCCTGTCCACGAGATCCTGAAAGACAGCCGGAAGAAGGCGGCATTCAGCCATAATGACAGGAAAACTTAAAATTCGATAAATATTCCTCGAGCAGGATTTCTTTTTGGGACCGGCCCAATCCAAATAAGAAGGATCCAGGGACTTATAAATCCTAAAAATAGCTACTTTTGTACCGATAAAACAGAGCTATGGGTCGAAAGGTGATTCAAGACGATACAGAAAGTATATTAAACCAAATTGTGCTGGCCATGCAGGAAAAGAAAGGGAGGAATATTATCAGCCTTGATTTTCAAAGTATTCCGGATGCTGTGGCCCGTTATTTTGTGGTTTGTCATGGGGGTTCCCGGACTCAGGCGCGAGCCATATTTGATCATGTGATCGAAAAAGTGAAACAAAATTGCAAGATTCCCCCCTATCATCGGGAAGGATATGTAAATTCGGAATGGCTTTTGATAGATTATGCAGATGTAGTGGTCCATGTTTTTGTGGAAGAGACCCGGAACTTTTATGATATCGAATCTCTTTGGGCAGATGCACGGATGCAAAAACATGATAGCGAAAAATAGTTTGAATCTTTAGTAAAGACATAATGGCAGAAGATCAGAAAAATCAAAATACGCCGAACAAAAGTCCATTTGACAAGTTTCCAAAAGGGAAAAAACCGAAATTCAGTTTTTACTGGATCTATGGGATCCTGGCATTGGTGTTCTTGGGTTTGCAGTTCATGAATTTTGGCTCGCAGACAAAAAAAACCGACTGGAAGAACGTCAAGGAGATGCTGCAGAACAAAGACGTCCAGAAGATCGTTCTGGTAAACAAGGATGTTGCCGAGATCTACATCAAACCCGACAAGTTAAAAGAAGCCAAGTACAAGGATCTGCCGCAGTCGTCCACCTTCGGGCAAAGCGAACCGCAGTATTATTATAACGTGGCTTCACCGGACATCTTTATCCAGGATGTTCAGAATGCACAGGAAGGAAATTCCAACCCGGTTTATGTGGAAAGCGAAACCCGCCATAACTGGGGCGCCGATATTTTAAGCTGGGTTTTACCCATTGCCCTGCTTTTCGGGGTTTGGTATTTTATCATGCGGATGATGAGCCGCGGCAGCGGCGGCGCCGGTGGCCAGATCTTCAATATCGGAAAATCCAAGGCCCAGATCTATGATAAGGACACCAGCATTCATGTCACTTTTAAAGATGTCGCCGGTCTGGAAGAAGCCAAGGTAGAGGTGATGGAAGAGGTGGATTTTCTGAAAAACCCGGAAAAATATACCCACCTGGGTGGCAAGATCCCGAGAGGCGTTTTGCTGGTAGGCCCTCCAGGAACCGGAAAGACCCTGCTGGCAAAATCCGTGGCCGGTGAGGCTCATGCGCCTTTCTTCTCGCTTTCGGGATCCGACTTTGTGGAGATGTTTGTCGGTGTGGGGGCTTCGCGTGTCCGCGACCTGTTCAAACAAGCCAAAGACAAAGCCCCGAGTATTATTTTCATTGATGAAATCGATGCCATTGGCCGTGCCAGGGGTAAGAATCCCATGACCGGCTCCAACGACGAGCGTGAAAATACGCTGAACCAGCTGCTGACGGAAATGGACGGTTTTGTACCCAATTCAGGAGTCATCGTCATCGCCGCCACCAACCGGGCCGATATTTTGGATAAAGCCCTGCTCCGTGCCGGACGTTTCGACCGGCAGATCTTTGTGGAACTTCCCGACCTGCCGGAACGAAAAGACATCTTCCGCGTGCACATGCGTCCGCTGAAACTTGGTAAAAGTGTGGATGTCGACTTCCTGGCAAAACAAACCCCGGGATTCTCCGGAGCCGATATTGCCAACGTGTGTAACGAAGCCGCCCTGATCGCTGCGCGAAAATCACACAAGAGCATTGGAAGACAGGATTTCATGGATGCCATCGACCGGATCATCGGCGGTCTTGAAAAGAAAAACAAGATCATTTCACCCAAGGAAAAGAATGTGGTGGCGCATCACGAGGCAGGCCACGCAACCGTAAGCTGGCTGCTGGAACATGCCAATCCGCTGGTCAAGGTCACCATCGTGCCGCGCGGAAAATCTCTGGGCGCCGCATGGTACCTGCCGGAAGAACGACAGATCACCACCTATGAGCAGATGTTCGATGAACTTTGTGCTGCCCTCGGTGGTCGCGCCGCAGAGGAAGTAATGTTTGGCGAAGTGTCTACCGGCGCGTTGAACGACCTGGAAAAAGTCACCAAACAGGCTTATGCCATGGTGGCTTATTATGGGTTGAGTAAGAAGATCGGAAACCTGAGCTTCTATGATTCCAGCGGTCAACAGGAGTTTTCTTTTGGGAAACCGTTTAGCGAAAAGACCAACCAGATTATTGATCAGGAGATCAGCAACATCGTCGAAACGGCTTATGAAAGGGCAAAAAAATTGCTTACCGACCATAAAGAAGGGCTGGAGGCACTGGCCAAAAAACTGCTTGAGAAAGAAGTGATCTACAGCGATGACCTTGTGGAGATCTTTGGTCCCAGACCCTGGGGAAACGAACCCCTGAGCGTGAAAAAGCATCTTGCTGAAGGCAAAGGAAAGAAAAAGCAGATCAAGGAAAATAACGAGGAATTTGATTCGGAGATCCCCATGGACCTTGAAATTGAAGAAGAAACCCATGCTGCTTCGGAACATCAGCCTGA
>JBJKPL010000110.1:0-6556 GCA_046706345.1 Candidatus Sulfidibacterium sp. | reverse complement strand
CAAACGCATTGCCCTGCGGATCCTGATGTTCACCGGCACCAGCCCGGCGAAGATCCTCATGGGCTTTATGCTGGCGACGGCATTTCTTTCGATGTGGATTTCCAATACCGCCACCACCATGATGATGATCCCCATTCTGTTATCCATCATCGAACAACTGAGCGAAAACATGGACCAACGTTCTGCCGATCGTTTTACTGTGGGCCTGTTGCTGGGCGTGGCTTATAGCGCATCCATCGGTGGGGTGTCAACGCTGGTGGGAACGCCTCCGAACCCCATGTTCGTGAAAGTGCTGGACATTATCTTTCCCCGGGCGCCGGAGATCAGCTTTTCTTCCTGGTTTCTGTTTGCCTTCCCGCTGGCGGTGGCCATTTTCATCGTTACCTGGCTTTATCTTTTCATCCTTTACAAACCGCTGAAAACCGCCGGACAGCAAATCGACGGCCGTTCTTTTGTGGACCAGTACCGAAAGCTGGGGAAACCCGGTTTTGAGGAAAAAGTGATCCTGGCAGATTTCGTACTGATGGCGTTGTTATGGATGACCCGTTCGGAGATCAGCATCGGAAGTTTAACTTTCCGGGGATGGGCGTGCCTGTTTCCCAAACCTTCCTATTTCAACGACGGCACCGTGGCCATCCTGATGGGAGCGGTGCTCTACTTCATCCCGGCCCGGTCGCAGGCCGGCACATTCCTCATGAACTGGGACACGTCAAAAAAACTACCCTGGGATATTGTCCTGCTCTTCGGGGGCGGATTTGCCCTGGCCATCGGATTTAAAGTATCGGGGCTTTCCGCCTGGTTCGGCGATGCCCTGAGCTTTGTCAGCAGCCTGTCGCCGCTGGTGATGATCTTTATCATCTCCATCATGATGACCTTTCTGACGGAACTCACCTCCAATACGGCAACGACCCAGATCCTGCTACCCATCATGGGAGCGTTGGCGGTGTCGCTGAAAATCAACCCGTTGTTTCTGATGATCCCGGCGACTATCTCGGCTTCCATGGCTTTCATGCTGCCGGTGGCCACGCCGCCCAACGCCATCATCTTCAGCTCAAACAGGATCTCCATTGCCCAGATGGCCAAAACGGGCTTTGTACTGAACATCGTGTGCGCGGTCCTGATCACATTGGTCACATACTATTATGCGCCGGTGATTTTCCATATCTCACTGAATCAGCTGCCGGCCTGGGCTCATTAAAGTAAAGAGGACCATGGATTTTCAAAATTCCTTCTATATTTGTTCATGATTAAAGCAAAAGGATTCAATAATTAACCCCGACCCCATGAAACTTTCTGTTTTTAATGCCAGCATGCTGGTGGTATATGCCCTGATTTGTGTCGGTATCGGGATTTGGAGTTCCCGAGGCAGGAAAGACGACGATTATCTGATCGCCAGCCGCAGCATCCGGATCTTCGGTTTTATCTCTACCGTGGTGGCCAGCTACATCGGCGGTGCCGCCATTGTAGCCTATTCCGCCTATGTTTACAAATTCGGCATTTCCGCCATCGCTGTGTTTCTGGGGACAGCCCTTGGCTTCCTGCTGTTCATTCCCTATGCGCTGAAACTGCGGAAGATCAGTACCGAGAAAAAGTTCCTCACCCTGTCCGACTGGTTTTTCTATCAGTATGACAAGAAAACCGGTATTCTCTCGGCGGTGATCCTGCTGGTGGTGTATTTCGGCATGCTGCTGAACCAGTTCATTGCCGGAAGCAGCATCCTGGCCCATATCAGCGGGATGAGCTACGACAGCGCCTTGCTGATCTCCAGCTCCATCATTGTGATCTACCTCTTTGCCGGTGGGTTTAAAAGCGTTGTAAAGACCGATATCTTCCAGTACATCAACATGTTTGTTTTATTTTTTCTGCTGGCCTACATTTTGCTGAAAGGCGACGCACATATCTCGACACAGCTCACCGACTTTTCAGATATGGATCCAGCCATGACCATTGCCTTCATTGCGTTCGGCATCCTGATCATCTTCCAGTCGGCAGAATACTGGCAGCGCGTGTATGCCGCCAGAGACAGCAAGGTGGTGAAACGCGGATTTATCGGCTCGGCGATCCTGGTGCTGGTCACGGGTTTGGCGATCACCATCGTGGGATTGTCGGCACACTATGAAGTGCCCGGCATTGCGCCGCGGAATGCCTTTGCCGAGGGGCTGAAGGTGCTGGTACCGGCCAAATTTCTGGGGCTGAGCCTGGTGTTGCTGTTTGCGGCCATCATGAGCTCGGCCGACACCATCATTTTCGTGTTGGCATCGAGCATGGCCAAGGACTACATTTCGCATTTCTCCAAAAAGGAAATCAACGACCACAACTTAAAAATGCAAACCAAGATCTTCGTGGTGCTGTTCTCGCTGATCGGTTTCCTGCTGGCCTTTTATTTCAGGAACATCATCCAGGTGATCATCTTCATCACCGGCGTCGGATTCACCATTATCCCGGCTGCCATTGCATCGTTCCATTTCAACATCTCTGAAAAAGCAGCGATGGCCAGTTTCCTCTCCGGCGTGGTATATATTCTCATTCTCATGGCCTTTGACCTGCTGATCCCGGAGCTGAGTATTGCTTCCATTGTGGTAGCCACGATCTTCCTGATCACTTTCCAGTTGTATTACCGACGTAAAGCTGTCGCCTAGCTTTCGGCCCGAAGCCGGTTTCCTACGCTTTCGCTCTTGCTATGGATGGCCCGGTTTTGAATGAATTGAAGGGGATCAGTTTTGGCCGATAATAATAAAATCAGTCCCGGAAAAATACGCTTCCGTTTATTTTTTCTTCATCCGGTATCGCCAAAAGGAATTGGATTATTTTTGTCTATATGGAGAAGGTAAAAAATCAAAAAAGGGCCTATTTGCTGGCGATGCTGGCCATTCTGTTCTGGTCGACCATCAGCTCGGCATTGAAGATCACGCTGCGGTATGTGGCTTTCGATCAAATGCTGTTCTGGTCGGTGTTGAGCGGTATTTTTTTCCTGGTCATTATCAATCAGTCGGGGAAGAATGCCCTCAGGCTGCGCCATCTCAGTAGGAAAGACCTGCTTTCGTCTGCCCTGATGGGATTTTTCAGCCCGTTCCTGTATTACCTGATCCTCTTTAAAGCCTATGACCTGCTGGAAGCGCAGGTGGCCGGCGTACTGAACTATACCTGGCCCATTGTGCTGGTGCTGCTTTCCGTGCCCATGCTGGGTCAGAAGATCTCTTTCCGGAGCCTGCTGGCCATTGGCATCAGTTTCCTGGGGATCCTGCTCATCAGCACCCAGGGCAACTTCCGAACTTTTCATGTGATGGACCCCCTCGGGGTGACGCTGGCCGTGGGCAGCGCTCTTTTCTGGTCGTTGTATTGGATCTTCAACATGCGCGATCACCGCGAAGATTCGGGAAAGATTCTGCTGAACATGGTCTTCGGGCTGCTGTATCTGGTGATCTATTTCCTGATCCTGGGCCGGATGCCTGCTTTTCCGGACTTGAAAGGCCTGGTCGGGAGCCTTTACGTCGGCTTGTTTGAGATGAGTTTTACTTACGTGATCTGGCTAAAGGCGCTGAATTTCTCCAAAAATGTGGTCCGGGTCAGCAACCTGATCTATCTGTCGCCTTTCATTGCCTTGTTCTGGATCCGCGAAGCCGTGGGGGAGACCATCCATTTGTTTACCGTCACGGGACTGGTATTGATCATTTTAGGCATCATCCTGCAGCAAGTGGTACAAAGAAAAGAAGAGCGGGCGGTCGAAAAGGGTACATCGGAAGTGTGATTTTTGTAACTTCGCCCCGTTGACGCGAAAGGAATCCCGTAAGGGTAAAGTATAATTTTAAAATTTCAGAGATGATCACACTCACACAAGCCATGAAAGACATGGTGGCTTCCCAGCAATGTTTTATTGGAACAGTCAACGAAGACGGCACGCCCAACGTGGCGCCGAAACGTTCCACCCGCGTATTTTCAGACGACAGCCTGATGTTTACCGAAGGTACCGGCGGTGCAACCTACGCCAATATTAAAAGAGGTTCCAAGGTTACGGTCTCCGTGGTGAACCGCGAGATCCTCGATGGTTACCGCTTTAAGGGCGAAGCCACACTGCATGAGGACGGCGAATTGTACGATACTGCCGCCGCAATGTCTGAAAAGATGGGCATGCCCAGACCCAAAGCCGTTTGCGTGATCAAAATCCATCAGATCGATTCATTGAAACCCGGTCCCATGGCAGGGAAAAGGATCGCGTAAACGATAATCAGTCAATAGTCAGACGATTGTCAAACAATCGTTAAAAGGTGGTCACACCACAGATAAAAAATTACCAGGTGAACGCCTGAGCGTCCGGAAGCAGTTGCCCCCAACTTTTTTCTGTTTAGCCCGGTTTTATCAATGTGTCCGTTGCAGGCACATTGATAATATTAAGCTAACTTTGAATCAAATACACAAGGGGGTATGCAATTTTCTACCAATTATCAGAAACACCGGTTGTTCCTGCTCGTATTGCTGGGGATGATGGCCGGTATGCCTTTTTTCGCACAGGCACAAACGAGCGAAGGAGTGCTTCCCGACTGGGAGAATCCGCAAGT
The DNA here is from genome assembly GCA_046706345.1 of Candidatus Sulfidibacterium sp. Taxonomy (GTDB): domain Bacteria; phylum Bacteroidota; class Bacteroidia; order Bacteroidales; family F082; genus Sulfidibacterium. Next base: position 2,000 of record JBJKPL010000110.1, on the reverse strand, counting down.
GATCGGCATCAACAAAATGCCGCCGCTATTGAGTTTTATTCATTATCCAGACCGGGCCAGTGCGCTGGCCGACAGCACGCTGGAAATTCATTCACCGTATTACCAGTCGCTGGATGGGATGTGGAAATTCCACTGGTCGAAGAATCCGGCAGAACGTCCCAAAGATTTCTTCAAAACAAATTATAATGATAAGAGTTGGGCCAAGGTCCGTGTGCCCGGCAACTGGCAACTGGAAGGCTACGGCAGACCCATCTACCTGAATTACGACTATCCTTTCCATCCAAAATATCCCGCCCATCCGCCGCTGATCCACCAGGATTACGATCCGGTAGGCTCGTACATTACCACGTTCACCATTCCCCCGGACTGGAAAGAACGGGAAGTCTTCATTCATTTCGGGGGCGTAAAAAGCGCTTTCTACATTTGGGTAAACGGCCGCCGTGTAGGCTACAGTCAGGGCAGCATGACCCCGGCGGAATTCAACCTGACGCCTTATCTGAAAAAAGGCGAGAACAAGCTGGCCGTGGAAGTCTTCCGCTGGTCCGACGGATCCTACCTTGAAGATCAGGACATGTGGCGCTTCAGCGGCATCTACCGGAGGGTTTACCTCTACAGCACGCCCCGGGAACACCTGGAGGACTTTTTTGTACGTGCCGGCCTGGACGATCATTTTCAAAATGGATTGCTGAACATCACCGCCAAGGTGCGTAATGCCACCGGGAAAGATCTTCCGCCCGCCGAAGTAGACGCTTACCTGTATGATGAACATTGTCACCAAATGGGCAAGGGACCCGTTGTTTCTGAAAAAACATCCTCCGACCTCCCGGCAGGAACCGAAGGCATTGCCCAACTCCATGCCCTTATTCCTCATCCACGCAAGTGGTCGGCAGAAACACCGAACCTGTACACCGTGGTGCTGGTGCTGAAAGACGCCAACGGCCATGTGATCGAAGCGGCAAGAACCACTACGGGCTTTCGCAATATTCAGATAAAAGACGGCATGTTGCTGGTGAACGGTGTTCCCGTGAAGCTGAAAGGCGTGAATATCCACGACCACGACCCGTATCACGGAAGGGCACTGGACTTCAAATGGATCAAAAAAGACGTGGAACTGATGAAAGCAGGCAACATCAATACCGTCCGCATGTCGCATTATCCTCACGATCCTCGTTATTATTACCTTTTCGACAAGTACGGACTTTACATCATTGACGAAACCAACCTCGAGTCGCACGGACTGTCAGACCACAAGGACATGCTGCCGGGCAGCGACCCAATGTGGACCCATGCCTGCGTCAACCGTATTGCGCGCATGATCGCCCGCGATAAGAACCATCCCTCTGTGTTCTTCTGGTCGCTGGGTAATGAGTACGGTTATGGCGAGAATTTCGCTCTGATGGCCGCTTATGCCCGCACAGTGGATCCCTCGCGGCCGATCCACGACGAACAAATGGCCAGTGTGTCCGATGTGATAAGCCATATGTATCCGACCCCGCAGTCACTGCAAGCCATGGCCAATGATCCGGCCATTACCAAGCCGATCTTCATGTGCGAGTACGATCATTCCATGGGAAATTCCACCGGCGGCATGAATGCTTACTGGAATCTGATCTATCACTATAAAAACCTCATCGGCGGCTGTATCTGGGACTGGGTCGACCAGGGACTTTACAAAAAAGACAAAAACGGCAGGATGTTCTGGGCTTACGGCGGCGATTACGGCGATAATCCCAACGACGCCAACTTCAACATCAACGGTTTTATTTCTCCGGATCGGAAGCCCAATCCTGCGTATTACGAAGTGAAACACGTCTACCAGTACATCGATTTCAAAGCCGGGAACCTGTCTAAAAACGAGATCAGGATCCACAACCGGAATTTTGAAACTCCCTGGAGCCATTTTGTGATCCGATGGAACCTGACACGAGACGGCGTCATGATCGACCGCGGAGAAATTGACAGTCTGACCACGAGCCCCGGCGGATGGGTAACGCTGAAAT
>JBJKPL010000109.1:0-10056 GCA_046706345.1 Candidatus Sulfidibacterium sp. | reverse complement strand
TTTGTTAAAGAGCCGGTGTTCTTCGGATTCAAAAAACGAAGTGGTGGAGAAACACCAGCAGGTCCCGGTATTTCCCTGTGAGATCGGCGGGAAATGCCAGTAATCATGGGCTTTGTAATCGGATAATTTGTTGGGCAGGTTCATCCCGGACTGATCCATTTCGAAAACCTTCCGTGGTTCCTGCGGGTTTTGCGCTGCATCGTAGGCATGGATGGATTTCATGATCACATTTCCGTAGAAACCCGGATTGGGCGTCTCGAAAACCGCCTTGTCTTTGCCCTGGCCAAAACTCAGGGCCGGAAGCAAAACCAGGATCATTAAAGAGTAAAAGATCTTTTTCATAGGGCTTTTTGATTAATATTAAATGAATTTATGTGTCAAAATTAATTTTTTTCCCGGATTTTGGCTGAAAACCGGTAGCGAATGTCACCCATCTTTTTACACGCGTCGTGAATGAAAAGAGCTGAAGAAAATATGGATTTGCTCAGCGCGGTTGTTTCGTGACTTCCCAACTCTTAAATCGTGAATCGATGTTCAGTATTCACACGGGATTAACTACGTTGATACCTAAGGTAGAAAAAAGAAAACCTCACACTTTCGCATGAGGTTTTTACTTGGCGGAGAGAGAGGGATTAACTTCGTTGATCCCAGAGATGGGGGGTCAAAGCAAAAACCCTGCCTCGCAGCGCGAGGATGTTTTTCTTTTTCCTTGCCTTATGGGCGCAAACTCCCAACGACAGGAAAAAGAAAAACCCACACCATTCGGTGCGGGTTTTTGCTTGGCGGAGAGAGAGGGATTCGAACCCCCGGATCCGTGAAGATCAACGGTTTTCAAGACCGCCGCATTCGACCACTCTGCCATCTCTCCGGAGGGCGCAAAAGTAAATAAATTTTCTTTCTTTACAGAGCCTCTCGGGAAAATTTTGAGTCATTCCAAGGTTTCAATATTTCAGCATCCGGTCGTGATGACCCGGCTTCTTCAAATACGAAAGAATGATCCGCCTGACTTCCTTGTTATCCAGCTGCGAGCCAATACTATCATGCAACACCTCCCGCTCCTGCAGGATGAATCCTTTTTCCACATAGCCGAAGCCCTGGTATTTGCCGTTTTCCACTTTCACCACCGCCAGTTCCGCTTCGGTCCGGCCTTCATCAAATAGAAAGAAATTCTGATCCGGGAAGTGATAGTTCTCCAGCGCTTCCGTCACCCGGGCGTTGTATTGTTCGGGGGCTTCCTCGCCCCTGCAGGCGCCTTTACACTGGCGGATCTGATAATGAAAGCAGCTGCCCGGCGAATCGTAAAGCCCGGTCAGTTTCTGGCACAGTTCGAATTGTTCGGTTAGCTGGTGCAGATGTTCTTTTCCTTCCTGAGCGGAACTATAGGTATACAGCGGGGTGGTTCCATCGATGATCCGCGCCAGTTTCAGGTTGAGGTACCCGTTTTCATCCTCAAAAGAATAAAGTCCGTAATTGTAAAAGGTGCGGCGCTGGGCGCGGTTGTACAGCGGCTGGTTTTTCTTGATCTCGGCGGATTCGAGCAGCAGGGCCACCAGCTCGCTTCCCGTGATCTCATAATCTACGCGGGCCAGGTGATTTTTCATTTCCTGCTCCTTATGATCCTGATTGTTGTTCAGATGCGACAGGACCCGCTCTTTGATGTTGACGGATTTGCCGACATAGATCAGTTCGCCGGATTGATCGTAGAAATAGTAAACCCCGGTCTTTTCGGGAAGGTCCGCCGTCAGATCCCGGTTGACTTCCGTTCCGGCCCGCTTTCCGCTTTTTACGGAAAGGTCCTGATCCAGCGACAGCAACAATTCAAAAAGTCTCGTAGTGGCCAGGGCATCGCCTTCTGCACGATGCCGGGAATGGTTGTCAATACCCAGATTCCGGCACAGGCGCCCCAGGCTGTAGGATGGCTGACCGGGGATCAGCTTGCGGCTGAGTTTGACGGTATCCAGGGTTTCCCGCTCGTAATGGTATCCCAACCTCAGGAATTCCTCCCGGAGAAACCCGTAATCGAAGCGGACGTTGTGGCCCACAAAAACGGCCTCGCCGGTGAGCTCCACAATCTTTTTGGCCACCTCGTAAAATTTGGGCGCCGGCTCCACCATCTGGTTGGTGATTCCCGTAAGCTGCGTGATGCGATATGGGATCTTCCTTTCGGGATTCAGCAAGGTGGCATATTCTTCCACGATCTGCGTTCCGTCGTGAATAAAAACCGCGATCTCGGTAATTTTCTCATGCTTCGGACTCAGTCCCGTCGTCTCGATATCGATGATGGCGTATTTCATTCAAAAAAGATCATGGGCTACAAATTCAATTTCATCTGGATGGCTTTCACCTGTTCCTTCAGCTGCTTTACTTCCTGCATCAGCTGGTCTTTTTCCTTGTTGGCTTCCGGCACTTCGGAGCTGATGTAATTGACAAATTTCCAGATCTCCACAATCTCGGATACCGGCATTTCATAAGGCAGATACAACGGATTCAGCGAGTGTAGGATGAATTTTCCGGATTCTTTGATCTTGTTTTCCAACACCTTGAACACCACACCGTCTTCTTTGGTGATCACAATATAAGCATGATGACTGCGCACGAAATTCCAGTCCTGCACAAACTCGCCGGTAACATAGGAACTGTCCGGGATGGGCAGCATGGAGTCGCCGCTGATCTGGAAGGTGCGGTACTTTTTCTGCTTCGACAAAAACGGCAGTTTAAACGTCGGAAGCACTTTGATGTAATCCGGATCGGCATAACCGGCAGCGTAACCGGCTTTCGCCGTTTCGCTGACCAGGTCGATGTTTTCCTCATTGTCCTGATCGACGGTGGTGGCCAGCACCCGGAGGTTGCTTCCTTTCACATAAATGTCGTAGCCGCGTTCCAGCTGCGACAGCTGGCTTTCGGATAGCGACGACAGGTCGACTTTCACGAGCGTATCGATGGCCACGCCGTAATATTCCGAGAATTGCATCAGCGCATTCATGTTGGGCTGTGCCACCCCATTTTCGTAACCGCTCAGCGTAGAGCGCTTCATTTCGAGAGAAAAGGCGGCATCATCCTGCGTGCGGCCTTTCCGTTTCCTCAGCAATTTGATGTTTTCTTTAAAGAACATAGGTTTGACTTTTAAAGTTATGATTCGTTTTAAATTTCATGATCTCAGTCTCAAAATCCATTTCTCTATGATGAACTTCCTGATTCTTGATATAATCTCTTACATTTTTTAATTGAACTGCACCAACCGAAGCAGCATAAAATTCATTTTGCCAGCTAAATCGTTCCGGGATTAAATGGTTTTTATTAACCCAGCATGAAGATTCTCCCTTAATAACCTTTAGCACAGCAGATAAAGATTGGTTTGCATTTAAGGAAATCAGACAATGAACATGGTCACAAACACCGTTGATAAAATCCACATCATAACCCATGTCTGCCGCATGATTCCTCATGTGTTCAAAAAGTAAAACCCTTACATCGTAAGTAAGCCATGGGGTTCTGTTTTTTGTAGTCCAAACTGCATGTATCCAAATCTTTATAAAAGGCATAACTTGATGTATTTTGTATTTCCCGGGGTTTAAACCCCGGGAAACTCATAAACTCTCTCAGTTTCCACGGCTTTTTAACCCGTGGTCTTGACTCCCCGGATTAAAATCCGGAGAGTCCTCACATTTTAACTTACTCGAAAACAAATTACTACACACTTCTTCATCAGGAATATTTTTTATTTTACTTGATTTCGTATTCATAAAATGATTATATTGTCGTCAAAATTATGATTATTTTTTAATCAAAATTACATAAATATTTAAAAATGTCAAGTATTTAATTAAAAAAATGAATGAAATGGATGAGAGGACGGTATTGCATCTGGATCTGGATACGTTTTTTGTATCGGTAGAACGGCTGATAAACCCGTCGCTGACCGGGAAACCGGTGATTGTCGGCGGGCTCTCGGACCGCGGGGTGGTGGCCAGTTGCAGTTATGAGGCGCGGAAATTCGGCATTCATTCCGCCATGCCCGCACGCATGGCCAAACAGTTGTGTCGCGATGCGATCTTTCTGCGCGGCGACATGGATCTGTACACCCGCTATTCGCGGATAGTCACGGAAATTATTGCCGAAAAAGCCCCGGTATACGAAAAGACTTCCGTGGATGAGCACTACCTGGACATTACCGGCATGGATCGTTTTTTCGGAAGCCTGAAATGGTCTCACGAGCTTCGACAGAAGATCATAAAAGAAACAGGCTTGCCCATTTCGTTCGGCCTGTCCGTGAACAAAACCGTTTCGAAAATCGCCACCGGCGAAGCCAAACCCAACGGAGAGCTGTACATTCCCCAGGAACGCGTCAAAAACTTTCTTTCCCCGCTGTCCATCAAAAAGATCCCCATGATCGGCCCCAAAAACTATCAGTTGCTCCGGTCCATGGGCATCGCCCACATCGACACCCTCAGCATGATGCCGCCGGAGCTGCTGGAACAGGTCCTGGGGAAAAACGGCCTGGTCATCTGGAAGAAAGCCAACGGCATCGATCTCACGCCGGTGATCCAGTATTCGGAGCGCAAATCCATCGGCACCGAACGCACCTTCGACCAGGACACCACCGACGTGAACCAGCTGCGCAACATCCTCATCGGAATGGTGGAAAAGATCGCTTTCGAGATGCGCAAACAGCAAAAACTCACGGGCTGTATCACCGTGAAGATCCGGTATTCCAATTTCGACACCCACAACCTGCAAAAGCGGCTTCCTTATACCGCTTTCGACCATATCCTGATCAGGGAAGCGCTGGAACTTTTCGAAAACCTGTACAAACGAAGGATGCTGATCCGCCTCATCGGCGTGCGTTTCAGCCACCTGGTGGGCGGCAGTCAGCAACTGGATCTTTTCGATGAGAAACCCCAGCTGGCCAATCTGTACCAGGCCATGGACCATATCCGGACAAGGTTCGGTAAAAAAGCCGTCCAACGGGCGATAGGAATACCGGTTTAAAGTTTAAAGTATAAAGGCTAAAGTTGAAAGGTAAAAGTTTAAAAAAGTGACGGCGTGACTCAGCCAATGCCATAAAGAAAAAAATGTATCTGAACTGTCATTCATATTACAGCCTGCGATACGGCACTTTTCCGGTAGAAGAGTTGGTGAAACGGGCCCGGCAACTGGGTGTGAAAGCGCTGGCGCTGACGGACATCAACAATTCCTCGGGGATGATCGATTTTGTGAAAGCCTGCAACGACGAGGGATTGAAACCCATCGGCGGTATGGAATTCCGCGATGAAGACACGCTCCTGTTCATCGGGATCGCCCGCAACAACGAAGGATTCCGGGAGCTGAACGAATACCGGAGCGCCCTCAACCTGGGAGAACAGGAATTACAGGACCTGGCTCCTGATTTTCAGGAGGTCTATGTGATCTATCCTTTCGGGAAAGCGATTCCCAGGCCATTGAAGGATCATGAATTTATCGGCATTAAGCCCGCCGAAACCGGTAAACTACTCCGGCAGGACCTCCCGCTGCATAAGATGGTGGTCCGGCAACCGGTGACTTTTTCCGATCCCAAAACCTTTTATCTGCACAAAAACCTGCGCGCCATCGACCACAACCTGTTGCTGAGTCATCTGAAACCGGGCATGATGGCAGAGGAAGATGAATATTTCCTACCCGGGTCCGCCATCCTGAAAGCTTTTGAAAACTATCCCCAGATCGTCGAAAACACCCGGTACCTCACCGACCGCTGCGAGATCGGTTTCGACTTTCAAAACACCAAAAACAGAAAAACCTTCACCGGAACCCTCCACGACGACAAGGCGCTCCTGGAAAAGCTGACCCGGGACGGATTCCAGTACCGTTACGGAAGACAAAACAAAAAAGCGGAAGCCCGCGTGCGTGCGGAACTGGAGATCATTCATAAGATGGAGTTCTCGGCCTATTTTCTCATCACCTGGGACCTCATCCGCTATGCCATGTCGCAGGGTTTTTATCATGTGGGACGCGGCAGCGGCGCCAACAGCATCGTGGCGTACTGTCTGAAGATCACCGACGTGGATCCCATCGACCTGGACCTGCATTTTGAACGGTTCCTGAATCCCAAACGGACGTCCCCGCCCGATTTCGACATCGACTTCTCCTGGACCGACCGCGAGCAGGTGCAGGAATACCTCTTCAAACGCTACGGAGCCCGTTATACCGCCCTGCTGGGGACCTCGGTCACCTTTCGGGGAAAATCACTTTACCGCGAGCTCGGGAAAGTCCACGGGCTTCCCAAGGAAGAAATCGACCTGCTGTCAAAATATCCCGAACAGGAAATCCTCAAAAACAGCATCAACCGGCGCATTCACGCCATCGCCGTGATGATGGCGGATTTCCCCAATCAACGCAGCATTCATGCCGGAGGCATCCTGATCTCGGAAAAGCCCATTACGTATTATACGGCACTGGATCTGCCGCCCAAGGGCTTCCCCACGGTGCAGTGGGACATGTACGTGGCGGAATCCATCCGGTTCGAAAAGCTGGACATCCTCAGCCAGCGTGGGATCGGGCACATCCGCGAAGCCGCGGAGCTGGTACGCCAAAACCAGGCAAAGGAAATTGATGTGCATCGGGTGGATCTCTTTAAAAAAGATGAAAAAATCAAAGCCCAGCTCCGGAATGCCGAGACCAACGGCTGCTTTTACATCGAAAGCCCCGCCATGCGCGGGCTGTTGAAAAAACTGAAATGCAGCGACTACCGTACCCTGGTGGCCGCGAGTTCCATCATACGCCCCGGCGTGGCCAGCTCGGGCATGATGCGCGAATACATCCACCGGTTTCACCATCCCGACCGGTTCGAATACATCCATCCGGTGATGAAAGAACAACTGGAAGAGACTTTTGGCGTGATGGTCTACCAGGAAGACGTGCTGAAAGTATGCCATCATTTTGCAGGCCTGGATCTGGCGGATGCCGATGTATTGCGGCGTGCCATGAGCGGTAAATACCGCAGCAAACAGGAGTTCCAGCGTATTGTGGATAAATTCTTCAGTAACTGTAAGGAACGTGGTTATCCGGAAAGCATTACCAAAGAAGTGTGGCGCCAGATCGAAAGCTTTGCGGGATACAGCTTTTCCAAAGCCCATTCGGCCAGTTATGCGGTGGAAAGTTTCCAGAGCCTGTATCTGAAGTCCTATTTTCCGCTGGAATTCCAGGTGGCGGTGATCAACAATTTCGGCGGATTTTACCGGACCTGGGTTTATTTCAACGAAGCCCGCCGGCAGGGAGGCCGAATTCATCTGCCCTGCGTCAACCGCAGCGACTACAAAACCAACATTCATGGCAGAGACATCTTTGCCGGGTTGATCCACCTGGCCAATCTGGAACAAAAAACCGCTGAAAATTTACTGGAAGAACGCTACCGGAACGGTCCCTTTCAAAATCTCGAAGACTTTGTGAGCCGGGTCTCCCCGGGTATCGAACAACTGGTGCTGCTGATCCGCTCAGGCGCTTTCCGGTTTACCGGGAAGACAAAACCCGCCTTGCTCTGGGAAGCCTATTCCCTGCAAAAGACAGAGATCAAACGCCCCCGGGGCCCACGGCTGTTTTGCGAGGAGGCGAAAACCTACCGGATGCCCGTCCTGGAAAACCGGTTGCTGGAAGATGTTTACGATGAGATCGAGTTGCTGGGATTTCCCTTCAGCATGAGCTATTTCGATATGCTGCAGACTTCTTACAGAAGTCCCATCAAAGCCCGGAATATGCAAGACCACATCGGAAAAACCGTTCGTATGCTGGGACTGCTGGTCCACATCAAATATGTGCGGACGGTGAGAAAAGAGATCATGCACTTCGGGACGTTTCTGGATGATGAAGGCGAGATGTTCGACACGACCCATTTCCCCGACTCCCTCCGCGCCTATCCTTTCCGCGGCGATGGCATCTATCTCATCCTGGGCAAGGTGGTGGATGAATTCGGCTATGCCTCCGTGGAAGTGATGAAAATGGCCAGGATGCCTTTCCAGCCGGATCCCAGAGCTGCCTGAAAGTGCAACGGGGACCCGCTAAATGGCAACGCCCAGCCAGTGTTTGGCCAGTAGCCCGATACCAAACGAAATGGCGCCCACACCCAGCGAGATCAGTGCCATGGAAGCAAAACGCTGTTTGAAAGAGACTTCCTTGGCCACGCTGATGTAATAGTTGTAAGCTCCGATAATCAAAAGTGTGATGACCAGCATCAGGATCATGGCAATCTTTGCGGAGGCAAACACGAAATACGGAAAAACCAGCAATACCACGGTCACCAGATAGGCTACACCGGTGTATATGGCGGCCGTCACCGGATTGACATCTTCCTTTTCTTCCTCTTCCTGCGAAGCCAGATAACCCGAAGAGGCCATGGAAAGCGCCGCTGCAATGCCCATGATCAATCCTGTCACCCCGATCACCAGGTTGTCGTTAAAGGCGAAACTCAGCCCCACCAACGTGCCAGTAAGTTCCACCAACGCATCGTTGAGTCCCAGCACGATGGCGCCCACATACAACAACCGTTTGTCGTTGAGGATGCCGATGAGTTCCTTTTCATGCACCTCTTCATCATGCTGGATCTTACCGATTTGCGGATGCACTCCGGCAGCTTTCCCGTAAAAACTCTGTGCATCGGCTTCCCCGCCTTCCATCAGCTTAAGGGCAAAGCTCAGCCCCAGGATCTTCGCCAGCCACACATACCACCAAACTTTGAAACGATTGGGTTTGATCTCCTTGCCGGTGATCTTGGTCCAGATATGATAATGTCTCAATTCGTCATCGGAGATATTTTTCAGGATCTTTTTGTTCTTTTCGTCTTTGCAGAAATCACTTAACCTTTCATAGACATGGTGTTCGGTGATTTCGGCTTTTTGCTGTTCGATAAATTGTGCCTGACTGGTAGAATCCATATAAATTATTTCTGTTTTTCAGTTTGCGAATATGGTCATTTTTCCTGAGAGTTTCCGCAATGGTCCTTGTTGGTAAAATAGGCCAGCTTTTCGAGTTTGCAGATCATGTCGTATTGTTCCACATAAACGTTGGAGGGGACTTTCAGATGCGCCGAGGTGAAGTTCAAAATCCCGCGGATCCCTGCATCGATCAGGTCTTTGGAGACATCATGAGCCAGGTCGGCAGGTACCGCAAGGACACAAAGCTCGATTCTCTCTTTTTTCAGGACTTCTTTCATTTCCTGGATGGGATAACAGCGGACATCCGCGAAATCCGGGGCCTCGCCTTCCACACGAAAAGTAGCGGCCACCTGAAGCCGGGTTTCCGTATGATTGAAATATTCGGCTACGGCACGGCCCAGGTCGCCGATGCCCACAAAAGCCACTTTCTGAATGTAAATACAATCGATGGCCTCACTGATCTTTTCGATCAGACTTTTGATATCATATCCCTTATGGATGTCTCCCGAAAACCCGATCAGCATCAAATCCCGCCGCACATGTGCGGCATTGATCTTTAAAAGATGTGCCAACCGGTGCGAATGGATGAAAGGCGTCTCTTCAGCCGGTAAATTCAACAAGATCCTCCGGTAAAGGCTCAATCTTTCAACGGTGTTGGCAGGAAGATTTTTGATCATGATTTTTCGATTTAATTTTTTGAATACGTTCGATTTGCCGAAACAGGTTTACGACCGGGCTACCAGGACTGCCAGATCCAGAAAGCCCCGACCAATACGGCAACGGTCCCCGCCAGGCCGTTGATGGCTTTAAAAATAACATCCTTTTTCCGGGAAGAGGAATATTTTCCGATCAGACCCATCCCCATGGAAAAGGCGCTCATGGCCAGCAAAGTACCGGCAGCAAAACCCGCCAAATAAAAAACAGCATCCAGCTTGGTTCCAAAAGCCAACGTTGGCATCAAGGCCAGCAAATGGGAAATTCCCGCCAGCCCGTGCACTACACCAATACCCAGGGCAGCCCACAGGCTTTGTTTGTGAAATTTATTGTGGGTGTGCCTCGCAAAGGGAGCCTCATGAACATGGGGATGGCTGTGCAAAAAAGTCTCGCCCAGGTCATTTTCATGGCGGTGCAAATGACTGTGGCTCCCGTGGAACTG
>JBJKPL010000108.1:0-5019 GCA_046706345.1 Candidatus Sulfidibacterium sp. | reverse complement strand
AAAATTCCGTTGGTAATCTGTGCGAAGACGATGGCGGAAATCGGACTGGAACCGGCGAGCGAAAAAACCAGACCGATGATCAGGATCGCCATCCAGACGGCTTTGAATTTTGGGGATTGCAATCCCCCATTCCAGCCGAGGATGCCTGAAGTGGCATAAGCGGCAGCCAACGGCGCCGTGATGGCCGAGGAAATACCGGCGGCAAAAAGCCCTAGCGACATAAACACCGCTGCCGTGTTTCCGAGCAGCGGTTTGAGCTGTTCTGCCAGGTCGGCCGCACCGCGAATGTGGGTATGGGTTCCGAAAAATGCCGTTGCAGCGGTGATCACCACCGACATGGAAATGATACCGCCCAGCAGGATGGATAGGCTCAAATCGAAACGTGATTCTTTGAGGTCAGCCCTGCTTTTCCACTTTTCCTGTACAGTGGCGGCATGCAGAAAGAGGTTGTATGGGACCACCGTGGTCCCCACCAGGCCGATCAGCAGCAGCAAACTGCCGGAAGGCAGCGAAGGCACGAAGAGGCCTTTGATTATGGCCCCGAAGCCGGGTTTGATAAAGAAAAGGGTGGCCAGAAATGAAATGCTCATGAGCGTGACCAGGAGGATCAACGCCCGTTCCAGGTAGCGATAGTTGCCCAGCAGGAGGATGGCAAACGCGGCCAGGCCAATCACCAGCTCCCAGAGCCTCATGGACGTTCCGGCTGGCAGGATCATACCGGTCATTTTGGTGAGTTCTGCCATTCCCAGCGAAGCCCCCAGGATGTTCCCCGTTTCATAGGCGGCATTGCCGATGACGATCGCGGAAAGCACCAGCAACACGGCTACGGCTTTCGCGAATACACCTTCAAACTGCTGCCGCAGGGCTTCTCCGAGCCCCAGACGGGCCACCAGCCCAAGCCGGGCCGACATTTCCTGTAGGATGATGGTGGCAAGCACCGAAAACAGCAACCCCCACAAGAGGGCATAACCGAAGCCTGCGCCCGCCAGTGTACAGGTGGTAATGGTTCCGGGCCCGATGAAAGCCGCCGTGATCAGCAATCCGGGCCCTAAGGATTTTAATCTTTTTAGCATGTTTTTCTTTTTCTTGCCGTTGTCTGCCGTGAACCTCAATCCAATGGATACCGGGATCTCTCTTCTATTCCCTATTGAACTTTTGCAACAGCAGCTTGAATTTATCCAGCAGAATGGGTTTCGAGATATGATCATTACAGCCGGCGGCGAGGGCTTTTTCCCGGTCGCCTTCCAAAGCAAAGGCCGTCTGGGCGATGATCAGCACCTCCGGGTTGAATTTCCGGATCGCCCGTGTGGCCTGGTAACCGTCCATTTCGGGTATTTTAATGTCCATCAGGATGATGTCGATGTCCGGATTTTGGCGGCAGGTCTCCACGGCAGCAGTACCGGTGACTGCCGTCAGAAAATCTGTGGCGATGGGTTCAAGCACATATTTTAAAAGCATTTCCGAAACTTCATCGTCTTCGACAATCAGGATCTTGAATTTGCGTCCCGTCTTATTTTCAAGCTTTTCCACCGTTTTTTCTTTCTCTTGTCCCGTGACAACGGAAGCGGCTTCATAAGGTAATGTAAAACAGAACCGGGTGCCCTGGTCTTTTCCTTCGTTATTGCTCTCGAACCAGATCTTTCCGCCCAGCATTTCAACATAGGCTTTCGAGATGGACAGGCCCAAACCGGAGCCTTCGTAAGGCTTTGACAGGGATTCTTCTCCCTGTCGGAAACGCTCGAAAACCACATTCTTGAATGGGTCAGCAATGCCGGTTCCGGTGTCCTGCACGAAAAATTCCAGGTGATCCCCTCTTTTCTCATAACCAAAATCGATGGAACCGGACGCCGTAAATTTAATGGCGTTCTTCAGGAGGTTGGTCAGGATGCTGGAGATCTTTTCCTGATCTGTCTTCAGGAGCGTCTCGTCATCCGGCAGACTTTTGTGCACCGAAAAACGCAGGTTTTTCTTTTCCGTTTCGGGTTGGAAGAAAGAATACAGAAAGTCCAGTTCCTTGTTAATGTTGACCTTCGTGAAATACAGATCCATCTGGCCCGCTTCGATCTTGGAAATGTTCACAATATCGGTGATGATGGCCAGCATGCGGTTGGCACTCTTTTCGATGATGCTCAGGTATTCCTGCTGTTGCAGCCCATTCAACTTCGGTTCTTTCAGCAATTCGGCGAAGCCGATGATCCCGTTCATCGGGGTCCGGATCTCGTGGCTCATGTTTGCGAGAAAGGCCGACTTCAGCCGGTCGGATTCCTGCGCCCGTTCCAGGGCCATCTTCAGTTCCAGGTCCTTGGCTTTCTTTTCGGTGATGTCTTCTTTGACTTCTACAAAATGGGTGATCTCTCCTTTTTCATTCATGATGGGGGAGATGGAAGCCTGTTCCCAGAACAATTCCCCGTTTTTTTTCTTGTTCTGGAACTCGCCATGCCAGATCTTTCCCGACAGAATGGTATCCCATAACTCTTTGTATTCCTCGTTCGTTTTGGAGTGCGTACTGAGGACCCTGGGATTTTCACCGGAGACTTCTTCTTTGGTATAACCGCTGACCCTGGTAAAGGTAGGATTCACATACTCAATCTTTCCATCTTTGTCGGTAATGACGATCGACTCAGGACTTTGCTCCACGGCCCGCGACAGCTTCAGGAGGTGTTCTTCGGTCAGCTTCCTTTCGGTGATGTTCTCTTTGACCGCCACAAAGTGGGTGATTTCGCCGGCTTCATTGATGATGGGGGAAATGGACGCTTGCTCCCAGTATAAGTCACCGTTTTTCTTGATATCATGGAACTCGCCTTTCCATATCTTACCGGATAAGATGGTGTCCCATAATTCCTTGTATTCCTCCGGGGTTTTTTCGTGGCTGCTCAGGATCTTGGGGTTCTGCCCCAGGACTTCCTCCAGGGAATATCCGGTAACCTTGCTAAAGGTGGGATTGACATATTCGATCTTTCCATCCTTGTCTGTGATCAGGATGCTGGCGGGGCTTTGTTCCACGGCACGGGACAACTTCAGCAGCGATTCTTCCGCTTTTTTCCGTTGGGTGATGTCCACCACATATTCTCTCAGGGAAACGAGCTGGCCGTATTCGCCGAAATTGCCCAGGATATTGCCCAGGGCGTAAAGCGGCTCTCCGTTTTTTTTGACCAGGTCTATTTCGTAGTTTTCCACCTTTCCGAATTCTTTCACCTGTTCGAGCAGATTTTTGCGCTTTTCAGGATGGCGGTAGAAATCAGTAATGTTAAAATCCTCTTTTTCTGCTTCCGATTCAATGCCGAACAATTTATAAAATGTCCTATTGCAATTCAGCAGCTTCCCATCGGCAGTGACCATAAAATCGGCCGAAATATCATATTCAAAATACGCCTGGAGCTCTTCTTTTCGCTCCCGCAGATCTTGTTCTGCTTTTATTCTGATCGCTTCGGCCTGAAAAGTGTCCAGGGCAAAGGAGATGTCGCCGACCACTTCTTCCAGTAACCGGATCTCCTGATGATCAAAAAAACCCGGTTCGTCCGCATAGAGATTAAACGTTCCGATCACGGTTCCGGATTGTTTTATCGGCAAGGTGATCGAAGACCGGAAATCCCTTTTCAGGGCTTCTTCCTTCCAGGGAAGGAAAGCCGGATCATGTTCGGTGTCATTGCAGACTGCATATTTCCCTTCCCGTAAAACCCGACCCGAAGGACCCCGCCCTTCCGGGCTGTCGTCGGTGCTTTTGATCGTGACAGCCGAAAAATATCCATCCTCATGGCCCGCAAAGCAGTAAGGCTTAAAAAAAGCATCCTGGTCTTCCAGCAGGCCGATCCAGGCCATGCGGAACTGGCCGAAGGTGATGGCAATATTGCAAGCCTCACGGAATTGTGCATCCCGGTCTTTTGTTCTGACGATCAATTGGTTGATCTGGCTGATGAGGGCAAAAACCCGGTTCATTTTCACCAGTTCCCGGGCGGTTTGTTTCCGGATCTCTTCCGCCTTAAATGAGTCCAGGGCGTAAGAGATATCGTGGGTAATTTCTCTTAAGGCCTGGATCTCCTGGTTGTCAAAGAACCCGACTTCGTCGGAATAAAGGTTGAAGGTTCCGATCACGGTCCCTTCTTCCCGGATGGGAATCCCGATGGAAGAACGGTATCCCCGTTGGAGTGCCTCCTTTCTCCAGGGCTGGAACAGGGGGTCTTTTCGGATGTCGTTGCACAGGAAATATCTTCCTTCCCGGAAGGCCATACCGGTAGGACCCTTACTTTCTGGCGTATTCTTTGTGGTCTCGATGCGAATATTTTCCAAATATCCTGCTTCATGACCGGCCCAGCAATCAGGTTGAATGGTTCCCGTATCCCGGTCGAAGATCCCGATCCAGGCCATTCTGAATTTGCCGTGTTGCACCGCAATATCGCAGGAATGCTGGAAAAGCTTTTTACGGCTGTTGGTTCTGACGATCAGCTGGTTGATCTGACTCACCAGGGAGTAGATCCGGTTCATATGATACAGGGCTTCCCGGTCTTTTTTTTGCTCCCGTTCAATGCGTTTTTTTTCAAGGATGGCGTTGATGGCGTTCGGCAGGCGCACAATATGTTGGGGGCTTTTGATAATGTAGTCGGCGGCCCCTTTCTTCAGGGCCTCCACGGCCACTTCCTCCGAACCGGTGCCGGTGACGACGATCACCGGGGTTTCGGGGGCAACCTGCTGCACCGTTTCCAGTACCTGCAACCCCCGGTATCCTAATATGTTGAAGTCCGTGAGCACCAGATCGAACACCTGCTCATGAATGAGGGTTTCAAATTCCGTTTTTGACTTGGCCAGTTTCAGGGAAAAACCACCGTGACGTTTTTCCAGTGAATCTTTAACCAGGGCCCTGTCCCCGGCGTTGTCATCGATATACAGTACTTGGATCTTTTCTGCCATAATTCCTTTGTGTATAAGTCCGTAGATATCCTCCGGGAAACCTCCCGGATTCCGCTTTACCGGATCGTGAGCGGAGGCTCTATATTCAGGGAAAACCAATATTCCAAGATCTTG
>JBJKPL010000107.1:0-5919 GCA_046706345.1 Candidatus Sulfidibacterium sp. | reverse complement strand
AAAATTGATTTTAAGTTGTTAAAGATCAGTCATTAACAACATTATTAGGGATAAAAACAAAAGGGGGATGTTTCCAAAACACCCCTCTCTCGATCATTTATAATTCAGGAATTGTCGTTTTCTATCTAAAAACTGTTGACCAGTTCTTTGGTTTGGCGGAGTTCTTTGTAAAGTTTCTCCGCCTGCTGATAATACAGGCTCTGTTGTCCGTCGGAAAAGGCCTTTTCCGGTGTTTCATGGATCTCCATGATCACGCCGTCGGCGCCGCTCATCACCCCTGCCAGGGCCATGGTAGGTACAAACTTCCGGATGCCCACACCATGCGATGGATCCACGATCACCGGCAGGTGGGTCTTGTCTTTCAGGATCGGAACGGCACTCAGGTCAAGCGTATTTCGCGCGGCCCGCTCAAAGGTACGGATGCCGCGTTCGCAAAGCAGGATCTTTTCATTGCCGTTGGAGAAGACATACTCTGCCGAATAAAGCAGCTCGTCCAGGGTCCCCGAAATACCCCGTTTGATCATCACGGGTTTGTCCACCTGTCCCAATACATCCAGCAGGTTAAAATTCTGCGAGTTGCGGGCGCCCACCTGAAAGATGTCCACATAATCCAGCATTTCCTCCACCTGGGATACCTGCATCACTTCGGTGATCACTTTGATGCCGTTTTCAGAACAATGTTTGTAAAACATCTTCAAACCGTCGATACCCAGGCCCCGGAACGAATATGGTGAGCTCCGGGGTTTGTATACACCGCCGCGCATGATGCGCACGTTGTTCTTCAGCAGATGGGCCACCACACTCTCCACCTGTTTCTCGCTTTCGATGGAACACGGTCCCGACATGATCGCCAGGTCGCCGTTGCCGATGGTGATGCCGTCGCCCAGATCGATGACGGTATTGTGCAGTTTCCATTTTTTGGAAACCATGATGTAGTTGTCGGATACGCGATGGATGTCTTCAATCCCCTTCATGTTACCGATGCGCCGGATGTCGAATTCCTTTTTTACGATGCCGACGATGTATTCCTTGAAGTTCGTTTTCACAGGCTGGGGCGTGATGTCCAGCAGCTGAAGCTGCTCCATCAGTGCTTCCCGTTCTTGTTGCGTAATATCTTTTTTCAGTTGTATGATCATGACCGGATCGATTTAATAAATTCCTGAATGGACCTGGGGAGGTCATTACTTTTTTCGATGGCGCGGAGAAAGGCGCTGCCGATGATGGCGCCTGAGGCATAACGGCAGGCTGTGTCGTAGCTTTTTTTGTCGGAGATGCCGAACCCGATGAGCAACGGATTGCGCAATCCCATGTGCTGGATCCGTTCGAAATAGGAACTTTCCTGTTCCATGTTGGAGATCTTTCCGGTGGTGGAAGCCGACGAAACAACATAAAGAAATCCGCTGCTGGCATCGTCCAGCATCCGGATGCGCTTGTCGTCGGTTTGCGGGCTGATGAGAAAGATCATGTCGAGTCCCGATTTTTTCGCCAGGTCGCGGTAGGTATCCTGGTAGATCTCCACCGGCAGGTCGGGGATGATCAGCCCGTCGACACCACATTGGGCGGCTCTTTCAAAGAAGGCAATTTCGCCGTACTGCATCAGTTGGTTGAAATAACCCATCATCAGAATGGGGATGTCTGATGTTTGGCGGATGGTTTCGATCTGGGAAAAGATGCGCTTCAGCGTCATGCCGTTTTTCAGGGCGACCGTGCTGCTGTGCAGGATCACCGGGCCGTCGGCCAGCGGATCTGAAAACGGCATGCCGATCTCCACCAGGTCCACCCCGGCTTTTTCCAGTTCCCTTACGATCTCCACGGTATCGTCCAAATGCGGATACCCTGCCGTTAGGTATATATTCAGGATGTTTTTTTTGCGTTGAAATAACTTTTCGATTCTGTTCATTTTCTCTATAATTTTTCCAAAATACTTGAGACTGCTTTGCTTTTTGCCTGGTCCGGGGTTGAAACCCCCGGAAACTCAGATTCAGCGTCTGTTGTCCCGGGTTTTAACCCGGATTATTCAATTTTTCAATCGTTTCATATTCATCCAAATGCTTGATATAAGCTTGCAGATCCTTGTCGCCGCGTCCCGAAAGGTTCACCACCACATTTTCATCTTTCTTCAGCTCGATTTTATCCAGTGCGGCCAGGGCATGTGCCGATTCCAGCGCCGGGATGATGCCTTCAAGCCGCGTCAGTTCATAGGCGGCTTTCAAGGCTTCCTGATCGGTGGCCCCAAGGAACCGCCCGCGACCGCTTTTAAAGAGGTGGGCATGCAACGGACCGATGCCGGGATAATCCAGGCCGGCAGAGATGGAATAGGGTTCGGTGATCTGTCCTTCGGGGTTTTGCATCAGCAGGGTCCGGCTGCCATGGATGATCCCTTCGCTCCCGGTTTGGGTGGTGGCAGCCGTTTGTCCGGTTTCCAGTCCCAGTCCTTCGGCTTCTACGGCGATCAGTTCCACCTTTTGGTTGTCCAGATAATGATAAAAAGCTCCGGCAGCGTTGCTGCCGCCGCCCACACAGGCCAGGATCTTATCGGGATAATCGCGGCCGGTCTTCTCCTGCAGCTGATACTTCATTTCTTCGCTGATCACCGACTGGAAGCGGGCCACCATGTCGGGATAAGGATGCGGCCCGACGACGGAACCGATCAGATAATACGTGTCTTCCGGGTGGTTGATCCAGTCGCGGATGGCTTCGTTGGTAGCGTCTTTCAACGTCTGGCTCCCCGAAACGGCAGGCCGCACCTCGGCGCCCAGCATCTGCATGCGCGCCACATTGGGTGCCTGGCGTTCCATGTCCACCTTGCCCATGTAAACAATACATTGCAAGCCCATCAGGGCGGTGACGGTGGCCGTGGCCACGCCGTGCTGACCGGCGCCGGTTTCGGCGATGATCCGTTTTTTTCCGAGGCGTTGTGCCAGCAGGATCTGTCCGATGGTGTTGTTGATCTTGTGGGCCCCGGTGTGGTTCAGGTCCTCGCGTTTCAGAAATACATTCGTATGGTATTTTTCCGAAAGCCTTTTGGCGAAGTAGAGCGGCGTCGGCCTTCCGGCAAAATCCTGCAACAGGCTTTTGAACTCCTGCTGGAAGCTCTTGTCGCCGATGATCTCCAGATAGTTCTTTCTGAGAAATTCCACATTGGGATACAATAATTCGGGGATGAAAGCCCCGCCGAAATCTCCGTAAAATCCTTGTTTGTCAGGCTGATAATTCATTTTTAAACTCTTTTATTCTTTCAATATTTTTTATTCCCGGTTTGATTTCAAAACCGCTGTTGATGTCAATTCCGTAAAGGGCAGGATGGAAAAAATTCCGGATCTTTTCCGCCAGCGCCAGTGTGATGCCACCGCTCAGCAGGAAAGGTTTCCTTCCCCGGTATTTTTCCAGCAGGTCCCAGTTAAAGACCACGCCGTTGCCGCCGGCATTTTTTCCGGCCGCATCAAAGAGAAAGAAAGTACAGGCCGTTTCATAAACCTTCAGTTCTTCAAAATCAAAATCCGGACGGATGTTGAAGGCTTTGATGACCGGAAGGCCGTGTTTTTCCAATTCACTGCAGAATTCCGGCGATTCCTTTCCGTGCAGCTGGGCCAGGTGGAGGCCGAATTCCTTTTTCTTTTGCAGGATGTCATCCATCGATTGATCGACGAACACCCCGACCTTTCGTACCGTGGCCGGAAGGGAAACCTCCGGTGCTTTGGAACAATGCCTTGGTGACGCTTCATGGAAAATGAAACCCATAAAATCCGGCTCCAGCGCTGCCAGCCGGACAATGTTCCCCGGATCGCACATGCCGCAGACCTTGAGTTTTAATTCCGAATGATGCTTTTTCGATGACATTTTCAGGCGTTTTTTTTCGATAAGTTTTCCACTTCCCGTATAAATTTCCGGCAGGCCGTTTCGGGATACAACTCGCGCATGAACAGCTCCCCGATCAGGTATCCGCTGAAGCCCGATTTCCGGAGCAAGAGGATGTCTTCGGGTTTCTGAATACCGCTTTCCGCCACTTTGACCGCATCGGCAGGCAGTTTGGAAGCCATCCGGATGGCATGATCAAAATTCACTTCGAAATTATTCAGATTCCGGTTGTTGATGCCGGCCAGATCGGCCAGATCGTCGTAGCGTTCGAGTTCGGCTTCATCGTAGAATTCCAGCAACACTTCCATCCCCAGATCATGCGCCAGCAGGGTATAAGCATGAATTTCTTTTTTTGTCAGGATCCCGGCGATCAGCAGGATGGCGTCGGCGCCGATGGATTTGGCTTCCTGGATCTGGTAAGGATCGATGATGAAATCTTTGCGCAGCACCGGGCAGTAGTTGAATTTTCGGGCAATTTCCAAATCTTTGCTGGATCCGCCGAAAAAATGATGATCCGTCAGCACCGACAATGCCGAGGCCCCGCCCTGCATATATCCGATCGAAGTCTTCTCCACCTCGGCCTGCCCGTTGATGAGGCCTTTGGAGGGCGATTTTCTTTTGAATTCCGCAATGATCCCCACCTTGTCTTCCCGGAGCAGATAATGTTTCAGCGAAACACACGGCGAGGGATAGTAAATGCTTTTCTTAAGCAGATCCAACGGATACAGGCGCTTTCTTTCTGCTGTTTCCTTTCTTTTGTAAGCGACGATTTCTTCTAATATGGTCATGGTTATTGCAATCAGTTTTGAATGACTTTTTTCAATGATTCGTAAGCACGTCCCGAAAGAAGCGACTCACGGGCGATTTCAACACATTCCTTCAGGCTTTTCTCCGGTTCGAAAACGCGGATCGCGGAAGCGGAATTGGCCAGCACCACCCGGGTCTGCGCTTCGGTGGCTTCGTTCTTCAACACGGAGACAAAAATTCCGGCGGCTTCTTCCACCGTTTTGCCTCCGAAAATGGTCTCCGGTTTCAGGGCCTGTAGTCCCCAGTCTTCGGGTTGCAACAGTTGCTCGCCTTGCGGACCGTAGGATTTTACATCCCCCGTCAGGGAGATCTCATCGTAGCCGTCCAGGCTGTGGATGATGTTGAACCGGAACCCTTTCTCATCCTGAAAAAGATAATTGTACAACCGGGCGACTTCCAGGTTGAAAACCCCCACCATCTGGTGGTTCGGAAAGGAAGGATTCACCAGCGGCCCCAGCATGTTGAAGAAGGTTTTCACGCCCAGCTCCTTGCGGATGGGCCCGACGTTTTTCATGGCCGGGTGGAACAACGGCGCATGCATCATGCAAAAACCCGCCGTTTCCAGTTGTTTTTTCAGCACCGACGCATCGCTGGTAAAAGTATATCCGAGGTATTCCATCACGTTGGAAGAACCGCAGGCAGAAGAAACGCCGTAGTTGCCGTGCTTGGCGACCTTGTATCCGGCGCCGGCGACCACAAAGGCCGAAAGCGTGGAAATGTTGAACGTGTCTTTGCCGTCGCCGCCGGTGCCGCAGACATCGATGGTGTCGTAGCCGTTCAGGTCGACTTTCACGCAGAGGTCCAGCAGGGCATTGCGGAACCCGCGCAGTTCCTCTACCGAGATCTGCCGCATCAGGTAAACGGTCAGAAAAGCGGCAGTCTGCGATGTATTATACATGCCTTTTCCGATCCCGGTCAGCACATCATACGCGTCCTGTTCCGTCAGTTGCTTGTTGTCAAAAAG
Organism: Candidatus Sulfidibacterium sp.; assembly: GCA_046706345.1. Lineage (GTDB taxonomy): Bacteria > Bacteroidota > Bacteroidia > Bacteroidales > F082 > Sulfidibacterium. The sequence continues at coordinate 290 of JBJKPL010000107.1, read as the reverse complement.
TTGATTTAATATTTTTTTCATTTTCTCGCTTCCTTTTATAAATTCAAAAAGTTAAAGATCATGTTTTTGCCTTTGGGTGTCAGGATCGACTCGGGATGGAACTGCAATCCGTAGAGCGGGTAACTTTTGTGGTGCAGCGACATGATGTTGCCCTCGCGGTCGCGGGAGGTGATGACCAGCGCCTCGGGGAAGCTTTTTTCGTCGGCGACCCAACTGTGATAGCGCCCGCCCATAAATTCCGAAGGCACGCCTTCCAGCACCGGGTCTTCCACCTGTGTGCGGTACACGGG